>JBEIPV010000084.1:0-13129 GCA_040376855.1 Bacteriovorax sp. | reverse complement strand
AATTTTGTGAACACGTCCGCCCCTTGCTAATATTATTAGATTCACTCCTCATACGTCACAGAAATTGAATTTGTGACGTATACGATTTAAAGAGGCTTCAAGGACGCTTTTGGACTTAAAAAAATTGACGGCAGAAGAGCTTATGCTCCGCTACCAGACACATTCACCTGCTGAAGCCTACGATGCTTTTAATGAGCTGTACTCTCGTTATGGCCAGCGTGTGTTTAATTTTTTGAACAAGAAAGTGAAAAACTCTGCTGAAAGTGAAGATTTACTACAGCAAGTTTTTATCAAGATCCATGAGAGCAAACACTTATATAAAAATAAGTTTAAGTTTGAGCAGTGGCTCTTTGTGATAGCAAGATCGAAAGTATTAGATCATTTCAGAGCGAGTAAAAGATATCAGGAACGCCTGAACAACTTTGAACCTGAAATGCAAGAGAATGTCGAAGTTGATATGTCTGCTTTTAAAGGCCTGGACGCTGATCAACAGGAGCTTTTAGAAATGAAATTTATCGATGAACTTTCTTACCAGGAAATTTCAAAGATCGTGAATAAAAGTGAAGTCTCTTTAAGAAAAACTCTCAGCCGCATGGTGGGGCGTTTAAACAAGGGTGAGTCTCTATGAATAAGATACCGACTAACATTAATGAAAAAATCTTAACTGAGATCCATGGACGACTTCATCCAAAGCTTAGTCACGTCATCCTGAAACTTTTTTCAGTGCACCTGGCGACGGCGGTGATCACTCTATCCGTGTGCCCACAGTTTGGACTGAAACTTTTTAAATTACCAGTTAACCTGATGAACTCATTTATGGTTTTCGGGATGCCTGCGTGTTACTTCTTATGCGGACTCTTTTTTACTGCAACTTCTATTATGATGGCCGCAATGGTTTTAAAGCGCGATGAAATCAGGGCCCTTAAATACAATAAAATCCTGGCAGCTTCTGCTTTAATTTTAAGTTCAATCGGATTTTTTGGAATCATGAGCCCTAACTTCTTTTTAGAGTTCTCAATGTTATGGCTGATTGGTGCCATCACCGGAGTGGTGATGACCCTGGAAGTGAGTGCAAGAGTTCTTGCCCGCGCTTAGTCCTGATGAAAATTTGGAATGATGAACTTTGTGTCTTCTGGTTTCGTCCAGTCAGGCAGCTTCATATTCTTTTCTTGTAAAACGTTTTGTCCGGCAAGCGCTAACAAAAATGAATCAAAGGCCCTTGGGTTTTTAACCAGGATCTCCAGATCGTGATTGTAGATAAAGATATCCAGCTTGCTTTCAATCTTTTTAATCGTGTCTAATCTTGCTTCAATTCCGATATCCACATCATTTAAAAGTGAGATGTCTTTTTTCATGATGATTTTAGCTCTCAGTAGCTCCACTAAAATAATCTGTTCATTCGCTTCAAAAAACTCCAGGTCTTTAGGGAACTGGCGCTTAATATAGTTAAAACGGAAAAGAATCATGAGTGAAACATTTCCGAAAGAGTCAAAAGAAGTATTAAAGAGTTCTAAAATCTGGTCGTAGTAGTATTTCCACACCCAGAAATCCAGCGTTCTATTCCAGTAAGGAAGAAAACCCTTTTTTAAACGTCTTTTAAAAGATCTTGATAGAAGGTGGTGGGCAGTCTCTTTCGAGAAGACATCGCGGTTGTACACGATCTCATCGGCCTTATTTCTTTCCTGCTCATAGCGCTTGGGATTTTCATTAACCAGTCTTTGGTCTTCTTCGAGTAACTTTTTAATTTTATCCTGAACAATCTCTAATGAATTATCCGGGCACTGCAATTTTCCATCCTCGTCATAGTCACTCGACTCGCTGGCCGGCTTTGAAAGGGGAAAATCAACAACGAGTTGCTTTATATTGAAATTAGTAATCCATGAACGGATCGCTTCGTTGCTATCAGAGGCCTCTTCTTCCTTAACCGGTAAAAGTGATTTTAAGAACCATCTTTTGCTTTCTGGAAAGTATTCGATCAGGCAGAAGTAGAAGTTGTCATTCCTTCCACCCTTCATACTCAAGCTTCCGATGTTGCTAATTTCACTCAAAGGGGTCTCTCCACATTAAACGGCAGACGTTTCATTTGGAACTTTGTTAACAACTGATCAATGTATTCTCTATCTGATGGCCTGTGAGTGATAAGGAAACATCCTCCTCCCCCCGCTCCACAAATTTTCATTCCGAAGTGGCTTCCTTGCTCTTTTAAAACCATATGAAGTTGATTCATATTTTGAGTCAGGATTCCCGGGAAGAGTTTTCTGCGCTCTTCACCTTCAGCTCCAATTAAAGGAATTAAAGCTTCATAGTCTTTATTTTGAATCGCTTTAAGTGCTTTGTTTGAAAGATTGGCAATTTCAGCAAGGCCTGCTCTTACTGCAGCGTCTTTGTTGAAAAATGCTTTATAAACTTCCCAGTTATTAATTCCTGAGTTGCGGGTTTCACCTGAGTAAACAAGTGTCACATTATTTTCTAAAACTTCTTTTAATCCTTCCGTGTAAAGCTGAATCACTTCAACTCTTCCTGGACTTGGCTTTAATCCTAAAACTCCACCGAATAAAGCAGGATAATAATCCTGGTATCCAGCTGGGCAATCGATAATCAGTGCTTCAATAGCGTTTACTTTTTGAATCGCTTCCACTCTGTCATAAGGAATTTTCATATGAGTGGCAATCGCAGAGTAACAAGTCACTCCCATTGCAGAAGATCCACCAAGTCCTGCTCCCGGAGGCGACCCCGATTCAAGTTCCAGGCGAACACCACTATGCAGACCAAATAAGTTAAGAATGCGGGCAATGAATTCAAGGTTTCCAAAAAATTTATTCTGAAAATTTTCAGCGGTAAAATCTTTTGAATTGAATTTATCAGTTGTTTTGTAATCTTTTGAAACGATCTCTACACCATCAAAATCGATAGGAGTGATCACAACTTTTGCCTTTAATGATGTCGCTAAATTCAGCGTCACGACATCTGGAAGAATTAAATTAATAGGCACCAGATCCAGGGTTCCCCCTAGTAAATCTACACGTACTGAACCTTCAACTGTCGTTATCTTACTCACCGTACACTCCAATATATGGAAGTTCACGGTAGCGACCATCAAAATCCAATCCATAACCAATTACAAATTTATCTTCAATATCAAACCCTAGGTAGTCAATTGGCACTTCTACTTTTAAGCGCGCGCGCTTTAATAGCAGTGAACACAACTTTAAACTCTTAAGATTTTTTAATTTCATGTGTTTTAGTAAAAAAGAAATCGTAAGCCCGGTATCGACAATGTCTTCAACCAGGATGACATTTTTGCCAACCAATGATTGCTTAACATCCATTCTGAAGCTCACTTCACCAGAACTCTCCGTCCCCTCGTATGAGCTAAGAGACACGAATTCAATCTGACAGGGAACTTTAATGTGACGGAATAAATCAGCGCAAAAAATAAACGAGCCGTTAAGAACGCCGACGATAACAACTTCCTGACCTGCATAGTCTTTGTTAATCATCGCTGCGAGTTCTTTAACTCGTGTTTGGATTTTGGCCTCTGAAATGAATTCACCTATCTGGGCATTAGCTTGTGTCATCCTAATTCCTATGAAGTTAGGGAGTGATAATGCCTAATAGTGTACTATAAATTTTGAGATTTGGAACGAGACTCATTCAAATTCACGAAGAATGCTAACTGATCCTGGTCTTCACCGAAGAAATCAGCGTGAGCACGGCAGCGCGCTTCGTATAAATCTGTCTCACCTACTAAAACTTGGTTTGTGTTACTTGGATTTTTTCTGAAAGTCTTAGGTGCCGGGGCCCCACAAACTGTACAGATAGCGTGAATTTTATCAACGCTGTCAGCGATCGCCAGAAGATTGGCCATTGGCCCAAATGGTTTTCCCATAAAGTCCTGGTCAAGTCCTGCCATAATGACACGGATTCCTCTGCGAGCTAATTTCTCAACTACCACTGAAATGTTTTCGTCAAAAAATTGAACTTCATCAATCCCTACTACTCTCGTTGAGTCGTAAACTTTTTGCAGAATTTCGATTGATGTATTAACAGGTGTCGCTTCAATTGAAAGTGAAGAGTGCGAGACAACTTCAGTTTCATGATAGCGGTTATCAATAGCTGGTTTAAAAATTTGAACTTTTTGGCGAGCAATCTGCGCTCTTTTTAGTCTACGAATTAGCTCTTCAGTTTTACCAGAAAACATTGGACCGCAAACGACCTCAATACTCCCAGAACTACCCGTCATCCCTGCAAACAGAGTCATAGATTATCTCCCCAAAATGTCTCAAAATATAAGTCAACTTGTGTGTGTGTAAGATTAATTCTAGCAGATCAGAACAAAATTTTGAATGAAGGAACGCTATCAAAATCTAACATCAACAAAATTTAAGTTGTTAGCACTAGCGAGATCAGGAGCGCAAAGTAAGACGCGATGAGTATCGTGATAAGAAACATTAAAAAAAGTGGCGTCATAAGCACTAAAATCGCTTGCACTCTTGTAAATCCCAATTTTGCACGCAGACCGATGAACAAATAATACGCTTGAGCAATAGTACTTAACACACTCCCAAAAATAGGAATGATTAAAAAGATATTCGTCGTAAAAACTGAATTGAGTAACTCTTCAATTTCAACATCCAGTTCACGGTCTCCATCATAGTCAAAAATCTGAGCAAAAAATCTTAAAAGATAGGCCCAGAATTTAAAAGCAAACTGGAAAATGAAAGGATAAAAAATCACCTGAACCAACGTCATCATCAAAGAGAGTTTTTGCGTTGTCAGAGAAAATGATTCAAATAATAAATGAGTGTAGCTTTGTGAATTAGAAAGATACTCGTAACTCAAAATCCCCAGGTAAAGGGCAAAGATCGAGTAAAAAGCATAAACAATATGCAGGGCCCACGAAATCCCCATCACTTCAAAATACGATATTCTCTCCCCTTCAACTGAGCGTTTAGTGGGAGCTAAGAACGTTTGAAAAAAAAGTGACAGTGATTGGATCATTTTTTCGCTGCTATAAAGTAATCTTCGTGTTTAATACTAAAAGGAAGTTTAGCACCAATATAGTGGTGAATCATGATCTTCAAATCAAAATCTACTACAATGGCCTCATTCTCTTCTAGGATAACACTCAAATTTCTATTATCAAACTGAACTCTCATGATATTTTTCTTGAGTATTTCGCTTGGGCTTTCAGTGAACTCTGTCACGTGATTGCCTTCTGTTTTAAAAAACTCCAACAGCCTCTTAAACTCCAGCGCTCTGATGGTCCCTTCCGTGTATCTTGAATCTGTCGGGAACACTTTAAAAAGTTCCTTATCAGAAATCTTTACCGTTTCTGTTTTGTTATCCAAAAACGTCACTTTAAAATTGAACTCTTTTTCTTTAGGAGAAATGCGCTTTTGCCAGAAGTCCTGCACGTTCACAAAAAAGTACTGAGCGTCTTCGGGTTTTAATTGATAAACGATATTATCCAGTGTGGTTTTTAAGAAGTACCCTGAAAGATCCCCGTATTTTTTATAAACATCCAGCGTGTACTTGCGCCCTTCTCTGTCGACAACTTCAAACTCCGATAAAATCTCAGTTAAAAGTTTTGGATCTGCCGGGTAATAAACACTCTTTCCTTCAAGCTTAGTCAGCATTTCCAGGAAAGAAACCCAGTTGTCTTCATAGTAACTAATCCCTTTCGGTGGAGGTGGAATCGTTTGAGATTTTTCAAAATCAACTGAGTACTTTTTATTTCTAAAAGTTGCAATCGAGATCGTTTTGAAATTAATTCTCTCATCAGTGTACTTAAACTCTCTGAACACTTTAGTATCGTAGAAATACTTATTTGTTAGTAAAAACACCACTTCAAGACGCTTATACTTGGCGTCTGATTTTTTATACTCGTCATCGCTTTGGTAAACGCCCGGGTCTGGTGATTCATCGTTGACGATCACAACCTGAGAGACACCGTCTTTTGTGACTTCCATATAAAAAGACTGGTCGTAATCAAGCTTTTTTCCCAACGTAAAAGTCATCGCACCCTTTTCAAAGTAAAAGGTCATTTTCATGGTTGGATCAGGAATGTAGAAGTTCATCCCCACTTTATTGACTTCGGCCTGGTCTAAAAATGTTTTTACTTTTAGTCCTGCTAAGATCTGAAAAAATTCTCCAAGTCTTGCTTCTGAGAGTTGAAGGCCTGTTACCTTGTCAAAATAAAGCTCTCCTTTTTTTTCAAAGTTAAGCTTAATCCCTTCAATACCCTTAATCTCACCCAGTCTTTCAGTATCTAAAAGTGCGCTCTTTTTATCCTCTCGGATTTTTGAATCGCGGTTACTTTTTTCTTCAAAAATATAAGTCCCGGCAAGTGCCAGGACTAAAACTAAAAATAAAGCTAAATTTTTGTGCTTAAGAATTTTTTCTTTCATAACTATCTGTCTCTTTTTCTTCTATACATGAAAACGGCCAGTCCAAATAAAACCAATGGCGAAAATAGGACTGAGAAGTAAAAAATAATTCCCATTTGAGGAGCTGAAATAAAAATCGGCTGACTTTGAACGATAGGAAGATTAAAAGAAATCAGCCTGTCTTCGCCCACTGTCCACGACAGTGAATTTAAGAAGAATGTGTAGTTAGCGCCGAACTTTGAATAAGCATTGATAACAAATGTCGAGTTACCAAAGGCCACAATTCTATTGTCCGGACTCTCATATGACATCGTCATAAATAAAGGGCCTGGTTTATCACTGCCGGCCGTGTAATTCATCGTCTGAGAACCCAATTCTTTAATGCTCGTCTCTCCCCATGAATCAGGAAAAGGAGTTGAACCAGTAATCGTTTTCACCACACCTTTAACTCCAGGAAGAATTTCATCCGGGATAGGCTCAAGTGATGATGTTAACGGGAAGAAGATTTGCCCCTTAAAGTTTTTTGTAATCTCAATCGAAGCATCAAAGTGATCAACCAGCGGGATTGAACCGTTTGAGCCGTTCACGAAACTTTTCCTATCGATGATCAAATCATTTCTCATAATCATCTTATACTGGCGCATAAGCGCTCTGACGTTCTCAAATTGATCGCCGTTAAGATCGGGATCAAGAGCAATCATCAGATTCCCTTTCCTGTCTAAAAATCTCTTAATGACATCCACTTCACTTTGCTGAAGAGCTGTCTTTGGCCCCCACAACACAAGCGCCTTCGCATCAAAAGGAATTTCCTGAGTGCTTAGCAGATTGATCTGTCTGATATCCAGCGCCGAGTTTCTGGCAGCTTCATAAATAAACTTCAGACCTTCATTGTCCTGAGAATTGATATCCCCTTCGCCGTGTCCCTGAACAAAGTACACCACCGGGTCACTACCGCGGGAAATCTTAATGAGAGCGTTTGTAATGTTGAGTTCATCTCTCTCGGTCACATTCTGGCGCTTGCCTTTATACTCAATCACCAAAGTTGCAGCATCACTAATGTGATAATCACCCACTAAATCCGGGCGCACATCAATATCGATCTTTTCAATTTGAATATCGTTTTTTTCTGTACGGTAAAACTCTAAAAGGGCCATCCATGCCATAGAATCATTTTTTCTGGCAAACATCTTAAAAGTCAGAGGTTCATTCATCTCTTTTAAAATATTTTTTGTCTGATCACTTAGTGAGTTCAGCTTAATTACTGAAAGATCTAACTGCTTGGGGTGTTTGTAGGCCCAGTAGTTCACCACTCCAAAAATACAAAAAAGCAGTCCAAAAAAGACGATGGTGTCTTGAAGTTTTTTAAAGTGATGGCTTTGGTAATACACACTCAAAGTGTCACGATTTAAAAAGATTAAAACCAAAGTCATGGCCATTGTAAGTGCGCTGACAGCTAGGTTTAAAGTCAATTCATCCGGGATAGAAATCCATAAAGCGACAACCACCAGATATAAAATACTATTAACGATGGCCAAAAGGGCGTTATACCATTTTTTCATTTTCATAACTTCCCCCTTACCACTTTCTCGACTGAAGAGACTTCAGGGTTAATAAGAAGAAAAACACCAGGTAACAAATGAAGTACACAAAACTATAAGACTTAAGCACTCCACGAGTGAATCCTTCATAGTGAAAAGGAATCGTTGTGTATTGAACGATTAAGGCCAGTAAGTAGTTATTGGTCGCATTGACGGAAATAACCATCAACATTGATCCCAGTAAAATACAAAATGTCAGAAGGCTCGCGACAATTTGATTGTCTGTCAGGCTTGAACAAAACAATCCTACTGCGGTGTAGGCCATAACCGATAACACAATACCCAAGTATGAACTCCACACCACTCCCCAGTCACTATAACCAGAAAAAGAAAGAATCAGTGGAAATAATAAAGTCAAAGACAACATGAAGAGCACCATCGCCACGTTGGAAATAAATTTCCCCAGGATGATCTGCATTTCTGTTAAGTCTGATCTTAAAAGCAGATCCAGTGTGAATTGTCTTTTTTCTTCAGCAAATGATCGCATCGTGATCAATGGGCATAAAAAAACAAAAATAAAATTGATGTTTCCAAAAATCGGAGTGATCACTCCCTGGGTCATCGTGGTC
Source organism: Bacteriovorax sp. (assembly GCA_040376855.1). Taxonomy (GTDB): domain Bacteria; phylum Bdellovibrionota; class Bacteriovoracia; order Bacteriovoracales; family Bacteriovoracaceae; genus Bacteriovorax. The sequence goes on along the minus strand of JBEIPV010000084.1, from coordinate 4,573 downwards.
GTGGTCATTTGAGTTGATTGAATCAGATAGTTAAAAAATAACCATCCCATCATCAGTGAAAACAAACCACATAAAACGTAAATCAGCGGGGAAGAAAATGAATCCTTCAGCTCTTTACGGGCCAAAATCATAACTTTTTTTGTATAAATCATTCGTGAATCCGTTTGAATAAATCTTCTAAATCACCACGCTCTTCCGTGAATTCTAATAACCCAATTTCTGGAGCGACTAAAAAGCGTGTCAGTTCAGCGCGAATATCGGCCTTGCCTTTAGTCGCTATTTTTAACTGTGTATTTTTTTGTTCAATGTCGTGAGCAACGTCGACAGCATCAATAGCAAAACTATTCATTAGTTTCTTTTTTTGCTCGTCTGAGAAATTTTGTACGCGAGCTTTCAAAACCATATTTGTTTTTAAACTGCCAAGAATAGTCTCAATCGCTCCTGAAACGACAATCTCTCCACGGTTAATCAGAGTGATGTCTGAACATAAAAGTTCAACGTCGTGAAGCTGGTGAGAAGAAAATAAAACCGTGTGCTCTTTTTTTAATTCCAATATAAGCGATCTAATATCAGCAATCGCGACCGGATCAAGCCCAACTGTTGGCTCATCAAGGATGATAATTTCAGGTGAATGAATAATCGCCTGAGCGATCCCTACTCTTTGCTGATAACCTTTCGATAAATTTCCGATGAGGCGAGATCTCACATCAGTAAGACCAGTTTTTGACATAACTTCATCAATGCGCGATTCGTTGACTGCTCCCGCATAGATGGAAAAAACAAATTTCAAATAATCATAAACTGACATGTTGGGATAAACTGGCGGATGCTCCGGAAGAAATCCCACTTTCCCATTCACGGTAAAACGTCCGCTCGTTTCAGGAATGAGTCCACTTAGTATTTTCATCGTTGTCGATTTTCCTGCGCCGTTAGGCCCAAGAAATCCATGAATACTTCCTTTTTTGACGGAGAAGGAAATATTATCTAAAGCCATGCGTCCAGGATAGGACTTGCACAAATTCTCAATTTCAATCGCTAATTCCATAGGACCACGCTGTTATTTAGTAAAAAGCCAATAAAAAGACGACTTATGCAGGAAATCGTAACAAAAATTACAGCAATTGAAAAAAATTTAGTGTAAATTATTATTGCTATGAATATTACGGAACGTTTTAAATTCTTCACTCAAAAAGCAGAGAACATCGTGATCTCCACTCACATCATTCCAGATGCTGATGGGATCGGAAGTGAAATCGCTCTTTGCCTTGCTTTAAGATCTCAAGGTAAGAATGCTATTTGTGTTAACGAAGAGCCGCTTCTTGAACGTTACAAATATCTAGACCCGGATGAGACCGTTATCTCTCGCGCGGATTATCTTTCATTTTACGCAGAAGCTGAAATTGATCTTTTCATCGTCACCGACACGAACTCTCTTGAGCGCATTGGTGATGGAATGAAAGCGATTGCATTAAAAGCTCCAAGCCTATTATTTATTGACCACCATCCATGTCCAAAAGAAGTTATGGAACAAAACTGTATTGATACCAGCAAGGCCGCGACAGGTGAACTTGCAGGCGAATTGATTCAGTCGTTATCCATCCCACTTAACCGTGAGATGGCCCTGCCACTTTACACGGCGATTTTGATTGATACTTCAAGCTTTCGCTACCCAACTGTGACTGGTAACACTCACCGTCTGATTGGAAGTTTGATGGATACTGGTGTGCGCCCGCCGCATGCTTACAATATGATCTATGGAACGAAAAAACTGACGTATATGAAACTTCTAGGAAAAGTCCTGGCAAGTGCTCATACAACGAAAGATGAAAAAGTAGCATGGCTGACTTTAACTGAAGATCTACTGGAAAAATTCCATGTTGATACTGAAGACACACTTGCTTTCATCAACCACCTTCTTGTCTTAGATAATATTAAAGTGGCCTTGATGTTCAGAGAAATGGGTGCAGAAATTAAAGTTTCACTTCGCTCAATCGGGACAGTTGACGTAGGAATTATGGCACGTGCCCTTGGCGGTGGTGGACATGATCACTCGGCAGCGGCCATCATTAAAGGTTCACTCGACACTGTTATTAAACAAACTGTCGATAAACTTCACGAAATGCTTTTAGCAACTGAAGCTAAGGAAGCACAAAAAGGTCATTCTTAATTATTTTTTAACTGCCCCACTAGAGTGGGGCTTTTTTTTGCCCTTCACTGATTATTTTATCATTTTAATAATTATTTATTCAGCAAAACAAGATTGTGAAAAACAGTGTAAATAGCAAGATGGTCTTCAAGGCGTCTTGGATCTTTGGTTGTACACCAGGTTTTTCTAATAAGACGATTGATATTGGCACGAAGCATGGCGCAGGTATGATTGAGAATAAAAAGCGGGTCACGCCGTAGTTTTTTCAATTCCCCCTGACCTACAACGGCCCCTCGCCCGCCTTTATATTGATAATAATTTGCCATCGGAAAGAATTTTTCTACAGCAGGCGCATACATATGATGCTCATCACTTTCAATTTTTGCCTCCTTCTCTACAAAAGGTGCAACCCTTTCAAGCAATTCATAAAGATGTTCTTTGTGAGTACTTTTTCTTTTCCCATATTTGTGCCTCGATAGCGCAGCAAGGTGACCAAAAGCTGGTATCTGAGAGACAGAAGTGCCAAGAATGAACCTTCTCTTCGCATCCACAGCGAGTGTAATTGAAAGTGGTTTTAATTTTGTATGCTCGGTCGTTATCAAGTCATCAAATTGCAGATGGACTGTTTTGTCAGAAGAAATTTTAATCAAAAATTCTTTTTGCTGAATTCGCGATCGCTGAGCAAGATAGCGCAACTTACGCTCAACTGTCGTTTTATGAATCTTTAATACAAGGGCCGACCTTCGCATAGAAACACCTGAGGCAAGAATCTTAAAAAGTGAATTGTTAACACGCCTCTTCTTTTGTTTCCATTCGAGCGTATGAGTTGATGCTGAAAACTTTTTTTGACAGTGCTGACATTTAAACCTTTGTATTTTACGAGAATCATCTTTTCTAAAATAGTACCCATCCTTTTTACAAAAGAGCATTGTTTGATAATAATTGCATTTTAAATTAGGGCAGCCGGTAGTCATACTGCGATAGATGCAAATCCATACAAGCTAAAAAAACTACAACACCCTAAAATCCTTAGCGAGAATTGAATAAGAAAATCAATATTTGATAGGTTGCCTTAATCATAACATGATTTTTAGCCCCATTTTAATGGGGCAGTTTAAATTATTTTTTAGCTTTCACAAATGGAAACATCAGCTGACCCCAAAGGTCCTGAGGCATTTTTTTATTAAAAGGCAATCCAGGCTTAAGTTGTGACCTCGTCTCTTCCGACTTCATAAATGTCCCGAACATCAAATCAAAAATCGTCGTCACTTTACTGAAGTTTTTATTGCAAACTTTAATATCCGGCGAATGGTGAAGATGGTGCAGCTCTGCTGTATTAATGAAATACGACAGATACTTTGTTGTGTACTCGATGTTAGCGTGCTCAAGAGTTCCTGTCACCGCTGTCACCATTAAAAGAAGTCCTGCCACATTGGCATCTGCTTTAAAAAGATAAAGCGGAATGAAATAAATAAAAAACTGAATGATGATATCCATAAAATGGAATCTTCCAGAATTCGCCCAGTATAGCCTATTGGCCCCGTGGTGAACGCTGTGGTACTTCAGTAAGGTCTTTTGCTTGTGAGAGTAGCGGTGGTACCAGTAGAATAAAAATTCGCTGGTAAACAGCACGATAAAAAACTGCTCCCAAAAAGAAAAATGATCGGCCCACGAAAAGCGCAGGAAAGCATCGTTAAAATAAAGCTCAATTTTACTAATGATCCCGGTTAAAACCGGCAAGATGATAAGTGTTGTAATGACATCTGCTTTAAAATCTCCCAGATTTTCATTCCACTCTTTTTTATATGGATGATATTTTTCAAAGAAGAGCACTAAAGGAAGATAAATAAAAAATGTAAGACTCGGAATCACTTCAATCGGAAGGCCTGAATATTTCCAAAGTAAATAATAAACAAGAAAACCAAAACCCATAATAAAGGGATAAACAGTGTATTTAACCATGGAGTCTTAGCCTGCTAGAATCTTTTCTAAAGCATCACGCTCTTTAGGGTTAAAATTGAATGCGCCTTTTGCCAGTGCCGTTTTCAATTTTTCCTGAGTGTTCGTATCTTTTGGATCATTCAAAGCAATATCACTTTTAATAGTCAGGTCTTTAGTATTGGGAGTTTTAATTTCTTCCTCTACTGCTCCCAACTTAGGGGCCTCAACACTCACGACATCAACAACAGGTTTAATGTTGTCGCTCATGAAGTTCTCACCTAATTTCTTAGTATTTTTGATGGCCATATTTTTAGCAGCATCAGAAGTTTCGACATGAGCCGCTAATTTTTCTTTAATAGCACTGGCACTCATTTCTTTTTTTATCGGAGCAGCAACCTTTTTTTTATTGATTGGTTTACCGTCTTCAGAGCGATTTGCTCTTTCTATTGGTTTTGAATTTACTGACGAGTCTTTTTGAAAGATTTT
>JBEIPV010000201.1:0-3310 GCA_040376855.1 Bacteriovorax sp. | reverse complement strand
TGGCGTGAGCGAGTGTACTGCGCCACTCTTCACCTTTTTCCAGGATCACATCTTCAAGAGTCATTGATTTTTTTATCGCTGCTTTATTTTGGTTCATAACCTAAATTGGGTGAAAGCCATTTTTCTATATATTCTTTTGTAGCACCTTTTCTTTTTGCATAGTCTTCAATCTGATCAAGGCCTACGTTACCTACGTTAAAGTAGCGAGCTTCGGGGTGATTGAAATAAAATCCTGAAACAGAGCTTGGCGGATTCATCGCAAAGTTTTCAGTCAAAGTCACTGATGTATGCTCGTTAGCTTTTAGAAGATCCCACAAGATTTGCTTTTCTGTGTGATCGGGACAAGCTGGGTATCCTGGAGCAGGTCTTACTCCACGGTATTTTTCTTTGATGAGGTCTTCATTAGATAAATTTTCATCTAAACCGTAACCAAAAATTTCACGGACTTTTTTGTGAGCAAGCTCGGCCAGTGCTTCTGCCAGACGATCTCCGACGGCTTTCACCATGATAGATGAGTAGTCGTCATTTTTGTCCTGGAAGGTTTTAGCAAAGACTTCAACTTCATGTCCTGTAGAGACAACGAAGCCGCCAAAGTAGTCGTTATGGCCTTCTGGAGCGATAAAATCAGCTAAGCTGTAGTAAACTCCGTCGTCACCAATTTTCTCTTTTTGCTGACGCAGAAAGTGCAGAGTTGTGGTGTTGTTAACAATGACGTCATCACCACGAGAGTAAGCTGGGAAAATACCAATTAGTACTTGAGGCTTAAAGATTTTCTCTTTGATTACCTGATTTAAAATCAATTGAGCGTCGTGGAAAAGTTTCTGAGCTTCCTGACCATATTTTTCGTTTCCAAGAATTTTTGGATAAGTTCCTTTTAATTCCCAGGTCCAGAAAAATGGTGACCAATCGATATAAGGAACAACTTCTTCAAGGGAAATATCAAGATTGAAAACACCGGTGCGACTAGGTTTAGCGATTTCAATTTCATTCCAGTTGGTTTTAAAAGAATGAGCTTTTGCTTCTTCATAAGTAATCAGCTCGTTGGTCTGCGCTTGATTAGCATGGCGCTGACGAAGAGATTCAAAACTTTCGTTCATCGTTTTAACATATTCATCACGGCGCTCAGGAGAAAGAAGGTTGGTGCACACTTCGATAACTAATGAGGCGTCACCAACATGAGCAATTGGTGAAGTGTAATGAGGAGAGATTTTAATTGCTGTATGAGCTTTTGATGTCGTTGCTCCACCAATCAGAAGGGGCACTTTAAATCCCTGGCGCTCCATTTCTTTTGCAACGTGGATCATCTCATCTAGAGAAGGAGTGATGAGACCAGAAAGTCCGATGATATCAGCTTTGTGTTCAATCGCTGCATCCAGGATTTTTTGAGTTGAAACCATAACTCCAAGATCGATCACTTTATAACCGTTACAAGCAAGAACAACTCCCACGATATTTTTTCCAATATCATGAACGTCACCTTTTACTGTGGCGATAACAAAAACACCTTGTTCGCGGACAACTTCTTTTGCTTCAAGCTTTTCTTGTTCCATAAATGGTTCAAGGTAGGCCACGGCCTTTTTCATAACTCGAGCTGATTTTACAACCTGAGGAAGGAACATTTTCCCTTCACCAAAAAGGTTACCAACAATTTTCATCCCGTCCATGAGCGGGCCTTCGATAACATTCAGTGGGCGACCAAGTTTAGCGCGTGCTTCTTCTGTATCGAGTTCAATGTATTGATCCAGACCTTTTACCATGGCGTATGAAATGCGTTCTTCCAGAGGGAAGTTGCGCCATTCATCTACTTTTGTTTCGGTCTTGTTTGAGTTTTGGCTTTTTAATTTTTCAGCAAGGTCTAATAATTCTTCAGTGGCATTGTCGTGAAGGTTTAAAACAACCGCTTCACATTTTTCTCTTAATTCAGGGTTTAGTTCATCGTAAACACCTAACATGCCGGCGTTTACAATTCCCATGTCTAATCCAGCTTTAATAGCGTGGAATAAAAATACCGAGTGAATAGCTTCTCTTACGATGTTATTTCCACGGAATGAAAATGAAAGATTTGAGACTCCACCGCTGGTTAAAGCGCCTGGGCAAATTTGTTTAATTTCTCTTACGGCCTCAATAAAGTTTACGCCGTATGAATTGTGCTCTTCGATTCCTGTGGCCACCGTTAGGATGTTGGCGTCGAAGATAATATCGCATGGATCAAAATCTAGTTTTTCAACTAGCAGATCATAAGCGCGTTTACAGATGCGGACTTTTTCACTTTGGCTTGCGGCCTGACCTTGTTCATCGAAGGCCATGATAACAGCAGCAGCTCCGTAGCGTTGGATCAGGCGTGCATGTTCCAGGAACTTTTCTTCGCCTTCTTTAAGCGAGATCGAGTTAACAATACACTTACCTTGAACGCATTTTAATCCTGCTTCGATAACTTCCCACTTAGAAGAGTCGATCATCACAGGCACGCGTGAAATATCCGGCTCGCTGGCCACTAGATTTAAAAAGTGGACCATGCAGGCAACTGAGTCGAGTAAACCTTCATCAAAGTTGATGTCGATAATGTTCGCTCCGTTTTCTACCTGTTGTCTGGCAACTGATAGAGCTTCGTCAAAATTTCCGGCCTTGATGAGTTTGGCAAATAAAGGGGAGCCGGTGACGTTTGTGCGTTCACCGACCATATAAAAGGGATTGTTGTGTGTACTTTCAATTGTAAATGGTTCCAGGCCGGAAAGCCTAGTAGCTTTTTTAATTTTTGGCCTAATTCTTGGATTTTTTGTACGACATTTTTTAGCAATAGCGTTGATGTGATCAGGAGTTGTCCCGCAACAGCCACCTAAAATATTAATAAAGCCGGCATCAACGAACTCACCTACGAACTTTGCAGTCATCACTGGAGTTTCATCATAGCCTGTCGGGCTTAGTGGGTTAGGCAGTCCTGCATTGGGGTAACAGCTCACAAAACAGTCCGCAATGTTTGAGAGTTCTTCTAAATATGGGCGCATTTCTTTTGCACCGAGAGCACAGTTTAATCCAACAGAAAGAGGCTTTGCGTGTCTCACTGAGTTCCAGAAAGCTTCTGTTGTTTGTCCTGAAAGAGTTCTACCACTGGCATCAGTAATGGTTACTGAAAGCATAAGCGGAAATTTAATCTGAACTTCTTCTTGATATTTTTCAATCGCAAAAATAGCGGCCTTAATATTGAGAGTATCAAACGTTGTTTCCGGCAATAGGATGTCGGCCCCGCCTTCAATTAAAGCTTTTACCTGTTCGTAGTAGTTTTGAACCAGCTCATCGAAAGTCACTGCAC
>JBEIPV010000156.1:0-6243 GCA_040376855.1 Bacteriovorax sp. | reverse complement strand
TGAGTAATATAATAAAGAATGTTGAATCCGATTGCACGGTACAAGAAAGTAACTATCTAAATGAGGAGTTGAACTGATGTTTTCTAAACTTACGATGAGTCTAGCAGTGACGATGAGCTTATTGCTTGCTGACAGCGCACTAGCGCAAACAAAACAAAAAGCTAACGCTAAAAAAACTGCAACGACTGCACAAGCAAAACAAGCTGAAGAAGCTCGTGCTGCTGAAGTAGCTGCTGCTAAAAAAGCAGAAGAAGAAAAAGCTCTGGAAGAAAAAAGAGTAGCTGAAGCGAAAGCTGCAGCAGAAAAAGCAAAAGCTGAAGATAGCGCAGGTGTTTATGGTTACCTAAAATCACACTTTTCTGCTTCTTACCATGGTGAATACTACTTCACGAGAAAAGATGTAAGCAGTGCTAATGAAGATGACCATGATATTCAAGACCTAAAAATCATGCACAACCCGACGATCATCTACCGTCCATTTACAAACTATAAATTATTAGTAACGTCAGAATTTAAGTATACAGATGCAGCTGCAAAAGGAACTTTCATCAACCGTCACTACAGATCACTAGTTCTTTTATCACGTGAAAATATTTTAACTGAAAAAGAAAACGGGATTAAAATGGACGTCGCTATTGGACGTCGTATTTTCGACCGTAACCATGGTGCTGCAAGTTCATATGGTAACTCTCGTATCAATACAAGTTTAAGCAAGAAGTTTGGTGACAACCTTTCAACTTCATTACTTGTTCAGTACCTTGGAAATGATCCGGTTAAGAGAAAAGTAACTGCTTCAACTTGGAAACACAGTTTAGAATTAATCCCGTCATTCACATGGCAAATTACTGATAAACTTTCTTATTTCTTTAACGATGACTTTGTTCTTAACACTGCACGTGACACGAACCAAGCTAAGGAATTTGACTTCTCTCACGAGATGAACATCGGGGTTGTTTCATACCAATTCAACGATAAAAACAGCTCATACTTCCAATTTAAATACCTTCACTTCTCGGGAGCAGCTTTCCAAGAAGCGACAAACGTTGATGACTGGTTTGAATACTACATCGGTCACACTTACTCATTCACTCCAAAGTTCAGCGTAACTGGGGAAGTTGGATCAAAGATTTTTGGAGCTAAAGACGGAAGAGACTTCTTCGCAAACGAAGTTAAGTACCCTGAATTCGCTCTTTACCTAGACTACTCTCTTTAATTAAAATTCATGACTATTGAGGTCGGGCTAATACCTGACCTCAATGTTCTAAATCCCTGCCCATTTAGGCCTTTTTTACCCACCTAAATAATCCCAAGAATTATCCGATAGATCTTATGAGATCAACTGCGCAAAGTTGCGTATAAAACCGGATTTTTATCATGGCCCAAAATCAAGCTCTAGCTTTTACGAACTTAAAAGATGTTCTTTTCTCTGAAGAAGAAATCACTAAAAGTGTTGAGCGTGAACATATTTTTGAAATGAAAGATAAGGAAGATAACTCGTTAGGGTTTATTTCTTCGTTTGATTTAAAAGCTTATGTTATTGAGCATGGTGATGAGGCCGGTGATTACGATGTAAAAAATATCGATTCAACTGAGTGGGCCTCAATTTTTACTCACCCTTCTTTTCAAAGAAGAAAACCACAACTGGTGTCTCTATCGAGTCTGGCACAAGATAGTGATCAGCAGTTTTACATCCTAAAAAATGGACAAAAAACCGGCCCTTTTGAGAAGTTTGAATTGCTCTCAATGCTGGAACAAAAAGAAATTCTTCTTACTGATATGGTGACAACAAATGCAGGTCATACCTGGATGAAACTTTTTCAGGTTGATAACTTTGACCGCCGTGTGCTTAAAGAATCAGACCAGCTTCCCGGAGTTCCCAATCAAGCAGTCATGGGTAACAGTGACTCTGTGACTCCTGCTATTCCTTCAACAGAGGCGATCTCAAGCCTTGCTTACTTAAGCAATGTGAAGCGTGGAAAATCGGTAGAAAGAGATAGAGTTGAAACTTATAAATCTGAATCGACGACGCAAAACAATTCAAGTGCTGTTTATAAATGGCTTTTAGTGGGATCTATCATCGGTATCGCCTACTTTGGTTTTCATATTAAAAACCAGCTGACATCACCTTTTAAAGCTGATGGTGGAGCAAGTATTGGTGAGCAGGCCGAAATGTTGACTCCAGTGGAAATGAATGGTGGAAACCCGACGGCCCCACAAACAAATCCAGGCGCAGCAAGACAACTTGGAGAAAAAAGAAATTATAATCAGATCAATGACACTCAAAGAAATACTGGTAAATTTGAACCAAGAGTTTTCCAACCCATCAGACCTGCGGGAAGAAAATCTTTTATGGACACCAGCAAATACCAGGACACTCAAATCCAGGCCGCCCAGGAAGATCCGAATTATTTCTATGACAACACCAGTGCTATGGAGTTAGATCCAGTTAGATCGCAGGTTTCAAAAGAAAACTACGACAACAGTGCAGCAGAAGGCGACGGGCCTATTCCTTCAAGTGATAATTTATTTGAAAATGAGATCCCAGCTAACTCAAATTAAGAGCTAAATAGGGCAATTTTATTGCCCTAAAGCTTCGAAAAAGGTACCCTTTCATTGAACTTTTTTAAGGGCAATAACAATGAAAGAAATCACCCAAGAATTACTTAACTCTTTTAGGTCACCAGCATTTCCTGGTTCGTATTTTTTAAGTTTTGAAGGAATCGAAGGCGCTGGGAAATCAACTCAGATCATCCGTCTAAAAACTCATTTAGAGAAAAAAGACTTTAGAGTTCTCGTTTTAAGAGAGCCAGGTGGAACTCCGTTTGGTGAAAAAATGCGCCAGACTATTTTAGAAACAAAAACTGAAATCACTCCCCTTGCAGAAGCTCACTTATTTGCTTCTTCAAGAGCACAACTTCTTTCAGAAGTTGTTTTAAAAGAACTAGCTGTGCCTAATACAGTTATTATCTGTGACCGTTATATCGACAGCTCAATTGTTTATCAAGGCCACTCAAGAGGACTTGGGGTTGCTGAAGTTTTAAACATTCACAATGCCTTTCCTTTAAACCTGGTTCCACACTTAACTTTCTACTTAAGAATCGGTGTTGAGACTTCTGAGAAACGCCAAAAAATGAGAAATGCTCCTAAGGATTATTTCGAAGCTAAAGGGATTGAGTTCTACAAAAAACTCGTTGTCGGTTACGACCTTGTCGCTGAGCTTTTCCCGAATAGAATCTTAAAACTAGACGCTGAAGGCACTCTTGATGAGATGACAATGAGAATTACAGAAGTTGTCGACAACTTGATTGCAGCGGGCAGATCAACAGATACGGTTGAAGACGAACTATAGTGATTGATTTAGCGGCCAATTTACTTAAGAAATACCATCAGGGTAACCTGGCACAGGTTTACCTGGCCAAATACCCTGAGCACACTAATCCAGTTGTGTGGGCCCAAAATTTTATCAAAGACATCACGAAACTGGCCGATCATCCGGATGTTTTATGGGTGAATCGTGACGAAGAAAACGAATACAAAGTTGAATCAACCGGTATTCTTGCTCTCAACAAATTTCTAAACTACCGCGCTTTTGAACTAAAAAAGAAATTCATTTTCATCAATGACGCCCATTTAATGAGCACGATTGTCTCCAACAAACTGCTCAAAGTTTTTGAAGAGCTCCCAGAAAACTTTTGTTTATTCCTCCTAGCTCCACAGGACCAAAACCTACTCCCTACCGTGGAGAGCCGTGCCATAAATATTTTGTTGCCTCAGGACTTATCTGGTGTGGATTATGATGCTGCACTTCCGAATTATGCTTCTGCTCAGGAACTCGTCGCAAGTCTGAAAAAATCAGACGATGATTATTTAGAAGAGAAGCGCTTTATCGAAGAATCCCTTGTAAAAACCCTAAAAACTGGCAGTTTCAAAGACTGTACAGAGGCATTGGAAAATCTTAAGAATTATCAAGTAAGCGACGCTTTCAACAATTCTAAACTTTCTCGTTTAAGTCTCTTTTTTAAATAAAAAAATCTAAATGACTTACTGCTATGAGCAGTGACATACATGTCTAATGCCTTAGAATATTAGGTTAAGATACCTTTTACGGAAATATTTTAATGCAACCCAATTTAGATACGTCAGCTCCCACAATTGAGGACGCCGACACCCTGACCGAAGTAATTCCAAATCATAACGAATCAATGGACATTGAGATCGAAGAGCAATCGGATGAAGAAACGAAAGCGGCCTTCGACAATGAACAAAACGAAAAAGAAAACTCGCGTTTTAAAGATGGTGAAATGATCACGATGATCCGTGTTCGTTTTCCCGGCAACGCTAGATCGTTTCCATTTTTAGTTGGTAAACGTCGTTTTGCTTACGGACAAAAAGTTATCGCCATGAGCGACAGAGGAATGAGCGTTGGTTATATCAACTCATTTCCTTATGAAGTCACTTTCAATAAATCGATGCTGCCTATTCGCTCGATTGCCAAAGTAGCAAGCCCTGAAGATATTCAGGCACAAATTGAATTCCGCGAATCAGAAAAAAAAGCAGAAGTCATTTGTATTAACCTAATTGAAAAATACAAACTGGATATGATCTTAACTCACGTTGAGTTCACACAGTTTGGTAAAAAGGCCGTCTTCTACTTCAATGCTCCGGCACGTGTAGACTTCCGCGACCTGGTTAAAGAACTTGTCTACGACCTGAAAATGAGAATTGAATTAAGACAAATTTCAGTGCGTGACCGTGCTGCTGCCATTGGGGCCATCGGTGCTTGTGGGCTTCAGACATGTTGTTCATCATTTCTTAAAAACTACGGTAACGTCTCTATTAAGATGGCAAAAAACCAAAACCTTGCACTTATTCCAAGTAAGTTAAACGGTGTATGTGGCCAGATTAAATGTTGTATTAAATACGAAGACGACGTTTACACTGATAAGAGAAAAAATCTTCCTCGCGAAGGAACTTTTGTCAGAGCTAAAAACGGCGACGCTGGAAAAGTGTTAAAGCTTCACATTCTGGTTGAGCAGTTTGAAATGTTAACTGATACTGGAATCAAGAGAACGTACGCGGTTAATCAGTACAATCCAAAAGAATCAGACCTAGGGCCTGAATACAGATTCCCTGAAACGTTTGAGCACATCACGAATGAAACTTCGACAGTTATTGGTTTAACACAAATTGAAAAAGAAAAAGCTGATCAGTTTATGGGCAGCAACGTCTTTAAGACTGTAGAAAAAAATATTGAAGGTGCTGAATTAGATTCAGCGGCCAACAATGCAGAATTCGAAGAGTTTGTTGAAGAAACTGGCGAGAACATTGTCGCTCCTAAAATAGAAGCGCAAAGACCTCAGCACAATAGCAACAACAGACAACAAAACAATCAACCTCGCCAACAACAGCAAGGCCAGCCTAGACAGCAACAACAAGGTCAACCTAGACCTCAACAGCAGCAAACTCCAAGACCTCCACGTCCACAGCAAAATGCCGGTGAACCAGGAGCAGAAGGCGCTGAACGCCCAGCTGGATCAAACAGAAATAGAAACCGTAACAGAAACAGAAATCGTAATAGAAACCGCGAAGGTGGCCCTCAGAACACTACTACACCAGTAGCTGGATCTAACAATAATAACAACGGCGAGAAACAATAGGCCGCAGAATTTAATTAGGGAGACCTTTATGAAAACATTGATTCTTTTAAGTTCATTGCTATTTTCTGCACATGCTTTTTCTACTGAAACTGTAATGATTAAAGACATTGAGATCAGCGAAGAAAAAGCTGTTGATCAATTCTCTTACTACTTTGGAACAGTTCGAGTTAATCAAAGATCTTTCGTGAGCTACCGTATTACCAACACTGGTTCTACTCCACTTGATTATCAATGGGGAAGAATGTTAGGTGACAGCTCTTTCAGAGCTAGAACAAATTGTTTTGGAACACTTCTACCAGGACAAAGATGCAACTTCACAATTGAGTACTCTCCTTATTTCCAAGGTTACCACTCAGGGATGTTTGAGATGCAATTTGCACAAGGTTATGGTGTGCGCGTTTATGTAAGAGGAAATGCGGTTAATTACTAACTACTAATTAAGCTAAAAAAAAGGCCCTCATAATGAGGGCCTTTTTATTTTAGAAGTCACAATTTTTCGGTGTTCTTGGAAACGGAATCACATCTCTAATGTTCCCCATCCCTGTCACATACATCAGCGCTCTTTCAAACCCTAATCCAAATCCAG
>JBEIPV010000079.1:0-13882 GCA_040376855.1 Bacteriovorax sp. | reverse complement strand
GGAGTTGAACCTATGCTGGCCATAAAGCCAGTTGCAGTCATACCTTTTTTTTCTAGGGCCTTTCTAACTGAAGCGGCCAGAGATTTTTCTAGTTTTTCTTGTTCTTTTTTCATTGTCGTTTTTGGATTCATTTTATCCATTACTGCCTGTCTGCTTTGTAACAGTTTCGCAATGGCATTTTGTTTTGCACCTAAAGATTCTGCACTTGCTAGTGCTGAACCTGAAATCCCAGTTGCTCCACTTAACTGATCTCCAAGTGAAACAGATTGAGAGGCAATATCCTTAAATGAGTCCGGAAGATTTGCAAAGCCTGGCATTGAAGTTAATTGGTTTTTTAAAGCTTCACATTTTGTAGAGTTATTACCTGTCATACAATCAGTTTTTATTGTACCGTCTGTAGAAAACGCAATTGGTGCCATTGCATTTGTACCAATCGTAGTCGTCCCAATTCTCTGCTGAGTCATATTTTGGGCCTTAACCCCTTTTGCCATGCTATTTAAGCCAGCAAGAATCTCATCAATTTTTGCAATATTTTCATCTAATTTTTTCATTACATTGTCAGATGATTTTGCTGACATGAATGCAAGTCCTGTAAAAACTCCCCAAGCAATAGCTCTGTTTCTTGGAACAAACATTAGCAAGTCGATTTCAGGAAATGTTGTCGCTGTGATAAGTGTGAATGCTGCAATTGTTGAAGCTGAATATCCAATTAATGGTAACCAACTAGCTTGTGCTTTAGGAAATAGCAGATCTAGGCCCTTTTCAAAATAAGACGTATATCCATTTATTCTTTTTTCCATTGCGGGGTCAGCAACTTGAGTTATAATTGGAAGATTTAAGTATTTCCTTAAAAAATCAGTGTCTGACTTCATTGCTTCTGCCGGACTTTTTCCTTGAGTTTGATTTTTTATCATGACAGCGACTGAACCAGTCACACAACTGGTTTGTATACTTGTTGAAGCTGTTGCAACGGCTGCACCTGGCATCCCTGCGCATGCTGGTATTTTAAGTTTTCCCTCAAGTGGTTCTGCTGCTTGATCTGAAAGAAAACTGAATTTTGGAACAGCTCGAGTAGAAACGTAAGAATTAAATACCGCTGAATATTTCATTAGCTCAGGTATGCAAGCTTTACAAGCCGTTGCCTCAGCTGCGGCAGCCCCAGTTGCTCCAGAAGCCGCACATGTACTCAAAGCTTTCATACTTGTTGCGATAGCTGCTCGACAAATAGGTGCTGTCGAATCTTCAGTAAAAGTTAAATATGTAGCATAAACAGCAGCAGCTCCAAAAGCTGCAGCTGCTCCCAACTGAAGCATCTTTTTATATTTTGTTGTTGTCTTTGCTTCTTCGTAAGACTTTTTTAATTCTTCAAGACGCTTAATTTGTTCTTCGTTAACTTCGCCATTGTTTTTCTTTTCAACTTCGATCGTCATTTCTTTAATCGTGCCGTTGAATTTTACATTGGTCATAACTTCGCCGGCCATATAGGCTACACCCCCGGCAGCAGCAATAAGAACATCAGGAGTTGGTGGTTTATAAACCTTCAACATCCTTCCTGTAAGAACTCCACCTGCAAGCATTGTAATTGAAGCCAACATGTCGGAGTCAGTGATCTTGGCAAATTTATAATTTTTCTTTGCAGTAATAACCCCATTATTATCAGTCGTTGTTTGTGCCTTCCCCTCTTCTACTGCGAATGCAATCGAAGGATTGAAAGACAACAGCGATCCTGAAATAACAGAAATCAAAAATGTCTTATAAAGATGCTTTAACATATGAGTACCCACCATAAAGGTTATATAAATCTATTTTACATTATAACCGGTTAAGACCTTAAAAGATGGACGGTAATATTGACCTAAAGTCTAGGATTTCAGTCAGGTAGACGACTTTGTGGGAGGTTTTGAAATGCCCAGTTTTGTAGGCTTCGCTCGTACTATTGCATACAACAGTAGACATCATGGGCACTATTGGGAGGAGTTGTACTTGCCCCACCTTGAGTGAATGTTCCTAGGTATGTTCCTTTAAGGCCAATGGATCTTGAACCGGCCATTGGTGTCGCCAGCATGATGGTAGCTGTTGTGAGGTCTTGAACGTATTTAATATCTCCGATTAAAAAATCCCCTGTCCAGACAGAAGCATCTTTTTCAAGACCGTTAGCTGGAAGATATTCCAACGCCGTTGTAAGCTGACGATTCTTACAAATTTCTGCTCCCTGTGAAAGAGCTGAGCAAAGTGCTATCGCCGGACCAAGACCGATTGGGTTTGGAACTTTTTTAACTGTATCAATGCAAAAAGCATTAGTGCCATAAGTGTTACTTGGAGGAATAAAAGTAAATCCAGCAGGACAAGCAGTAATACCACCACTCGATCCGCCGCCTCCGCCAAAACTTGACCAAGCTGTTCCATTACAAAACTCCATCACTTTGGTTGCTGAATTGTAACGTTGCTGACCTTCAGTAGTAGCATCGCAAGTTGAAGCTGTATTACCAAACTTAATTTCACCAGCAACATCAAGTTTTGCAGTAGGCACTGTAACTCCAATACCTACACCAGTACTCAATATACGAACAGTTTCAACTCCAGCATTTGAAAAACCAATCCCATTGGGATTTAAAAAATACATCCCGGTATTTGTACTACCGTTAAAAGCATAAGCAGGTGTAGCGGATGTTGTTCCACCAAAGTTTCGCAAATAGCCTGAGTAAGTTCCGTTCATCGTTAAAGCACTTTGTGACCAAAAACCTAAAAGACTGCCAGAACTGGAAAAACCTAGATAACCTCCAGCATCGTAAATCCCAGTCGTAGGTGAACTTGCGAATGAGATTGAAGGATTATTAAAAGCTCCTTGTAAAGCACGGAATTTTCCAGTCATAGCAACAGTTCCATCTGCTTTAAAATCACCAGCAGATGAAGGCCAGGCACCGATGCAATCAACTCCTATACAATATTGAGAAGCAGTCATATTAGTCGCAGTCACAGAGGCCGCAGTAATCGCCTGAGCACCATTGGTTTTATCGGCCTTATTTGTTCCCTGGTAAGTAATCTGCCCTTGAAGATTTGCCAGGGCAACAAGTAAAGTATCCCCTGCTGCAATGACAGTGTTAGTTCCTGCTGTTAAGCCTGTAAGAGTTTTTGAAACAACATTATTAAGTTGTGCTTGAAGTTTTCCCAATGCTACTTGAATGGTATCTGAAGTTGCAATTGATGAGTTTGTTAAAGTTGGTGCAGTGATAGTTGTCCCTAATGCATTAGCATTGGTGTAATACAAATTCGTCGTGCCTTGTGGAATATTATCAGTTGTGAGATCAACGGCACCTGTCTGAGTGTTAACACTTGAAACACCTCCGCCGCCACTCATCGCCACCCATGAGGTATTCCCAGAACCATCCGTAGATAAGACGTGTCCGTTTGTTCCACCTGATGTGGGCAATACAAAATTATAAGTTGAAGTTGTAGCATGTGCCCTAACTGTTACATAATTTGCATTTGATGGGCCTTTCAATTTTAAATCTGTATCTAAACTAACTGATCCAGCAACTGTGCCTCCAGATGTTTTATCAAGCTTGTTTCCTACTGCAGTATTTACATACGACTGATTTACAGCAGAAGTCATACCTAATGGTGCTCCCACTTTAATATCGCCAACAGCAGTAGCATCAATTGATCCAGATAAAGTGATTGCTCCTGAGAGCGTATCAGGTGCATTTTTGATTAAGTAATTTGATCCGCCACCAGAAAGTGTGCTGATTTGTTGCTGAGCTTTTCCTAGTGCCTGTAAAACTGTATCTGTTCCAGTAATAGATCCTGCCAGGTTTACATCCACTCCAGTAAGCGGAGTGCTTCTCACTCGTGAATCTGTAAAGTACAGTGCTCCACTTTCAGGAACCACAGATGTATTTAACGTCGCTAAGGTTTTATCACCACGTAAATACTGCGCAGTCGTTCCACCTGCTGGGAGGGCCGATTCTTTAGTATTAAATGTATTCCAATCTGCAGAAGACAAATATCCATTAGTCGTTGTATTGGCCTGAGAGATTGAAAGTGCCGGCGTTGTTGTTCCGTTAGAAACAGCAAGAGGAGGAGTTACTGAGACAGCAGTTACTGTTCCACCACCACCCGTTGTCACTGTTCCAGGAATCCATGTCGAAGTAGCACTATTGTATTTTAAAACCATGCCATTTGTCGGAACAGGATTTGATAAATCGACGTCAGCTAATTGAGTAAGACTGTAATCCCCTTCTTGTCTTGAAGCAGAATTTCTTACATGCTCAAAAGCTCCCAGAGTTGAATTAAAAACAATCCAGTCACCGATATTATAAACAGTCGCGGCCACACTTACGATGTAGTAATCACCACCAGCAGCTCCCGTTGGAAAGCCTGCCACATCACCTGCATCCCAGGTCCCTTTATACTGAAGTCCACCGATATTAAGAGAGCGTGGCTCCCACTTATGGCTTGTTCCATTATAAGTTAAAACATCTCCTTCATCAGCACCGACAAAACATTCAAATCCAGCTCCGCCCATAACAGCATTACAAAGTGAGAAGTTTACGGTGAAAGTTGAAGCCGCAGTAGCATCTGATAAAATGAAATCTAATAACTTTCCGGCAGCAAGAGTGACGTTGCTTAAACTGTTGGCCACTAACTTTGTTGATGTCTTAGATTCAATTTGTGTTGATGTTAAAACCACTCCATCTTTAATTTGAAAATTAGTAACAGTATTAAGATTTGAACCTGTGATAATAATTTGATGATCGACAACTTGAATATTAGAGATTGCGACTTTACTCTTTTTAGAAATAGGCAGCGTCACATCTACATTAGACTTACACCCTATCAGGGATAGACAAACGATAAACACTATTTTACTTAATAAACGCATGCGCAAATATTAACACGCGTTTTAAATTTATCATTAGAAGTGATGAAGGAGTTTCTTACCCCGGAAGAATTACACTACGAGTTTTGTTTAACCACTTCTTAGCTTTTTTTCTATCTTCCTTCTTAGAATACCCTAACTTGCTGCCTCTTTTATAAGATGAAAGGCTTGGATTAAGAGCGCACTCCATTTGAAAATTGATCATCGCTTGAAAAACAACAATCATTTGCTCCTCAGCCTTATCAGTATGCTCAATGCCTCTTCGATTACACTCTTGGATAAAAAAGTGAATCGATTCAAGAGTCGATAAACAATACTCAGCTGGCTGTTCTTTAATCTCAAAAATAGAAGTATGTGTAGCGGTAAACGACACTCTAGGAAGAGCGCGGATATTTTTCGAAAGTCTCATCATCTTCTTAGCACATGGCCAGGTACCATCGATTAAAAAGACAACGATATTTTTTTTATTCTCAAAAAGATTTTGAATCGGAGTGACGTCATGTTCAGAAACATTAAGTGATTTCTCACCTGGATACATGGTCATGCAATAATTATCTGGATCATTAATAAGTGCGTTCACCTCTGCATCTTCAGTGAAATCCACTCCCATAATCATGGCAGAGTTTTTTAGCATCGCCAGCGAGATTCTTCCCGTTCCCATTTTTTCTTTCTTAGCTTCCATTGGGTGCATAAGAATGACAAATTTGAATTTTGTATCAAATGGTTTAATCAAACTGCACAGGCAGTTTTTTTGTAAACGGTGGCAGTCATAACAAAAGCTTTCACGGGCGTGTTTCGTCGCTTCAATTGCTTGTGCTCTTTCGGCCTTAATCTTTAAGTAAGTTTCCTTATCCAATTTTTAATCCTGCATAAGTTTCTTCATCAAAACCCACGGCGATAGTTTTATTCTTATTTTCTAAAATAGGTCTTTTGATCATCGATGAATTAGCAATCATGAAATCAATTTGTTTTGAGGGAGAAAGCTCTTCAAATTGATCTTTTAACTTTCTAAAAGTCGTCCCCTTCTTGTTAACAGGAAGTTCACCTAAAAAATCAATCCACTTATTCACCAGTTCTTTTGTTGGAGGTGTTTTTTTGAAATCAACAAACTCATAGGCCACTTTCTTTTTATCAAGAAATGCACGTGCCTTTTTTACGGTGTCACAATTAGGAATTGCATACATTGTTAACATTAATTTTCTGCCTTTTTAAAAATGATGATGGATTTATTGTCGTTATATAAAATATCTAGGTTAAATTCACGGGAAATGTATTCCATTGTTTTTTGCTGATAAAAAACGATGTGGGTATGATCATTTTTATACCACCATTTTTTATAATCAATCTCCGGCGAATAAAATAAAGTCATAATAGCAATCACGCCATTATCTTTAACCAGGTCAATTAAAGTCTCCCAATCATGTCTGGGAGTTTTAAAATGCTCTACCACTTCTGTTGATGTCACAACATCGTACGATTCTGGTATTAACAAATGAGCATCTGGATAAAAAAGAGGATCATAATTTTCAACCACGCCACCAATCTCTTCAAGTAATATACTCAGTGTCGGGCCGGGGCCACATCCAAAATCGAGTGCAGTGAATTTTGAAGGAATGAAAGTTTTAAGTGGAGTCACAAACTTTCCAAGGAAATCTAAGTAACCCTGGTCAGTGCTGTCATTATTGTGAGTGCTATAACGTTCGAGATCTTTTTCTTTTGAATTAAATGTCTCGGGATTTTTAAACACAAGTCCGCACTCAGGACACATAAAAGTATCAAGTTCAAACGGATTTGAATCATTATGGCACAACAAGCAATTCATTGGGGATTTTTACTATAACTCGCGATCTTTGGAAATCGGTTTTTTACCTGCAATTCGCTCAAAAATACTCTTTAAGCTACTTGTATTTTCTTTAGCGTTCTTAGCTTTTAACACCTTAGAAAGCATCACAGGCAACGTTCCACTCTCAACTGCAACAGCAAACGCTCCAACAATGGCCATATCAGCTTCCTGAGTCTTCACCAGACGAAGGGCCCCTTGACCAGCATTAGTGCTCGTATCACATTGAGCGGCGTCCCCTACGACTGCATTTGTTCTGCAAACAGAAGGACGGTCTTTATAAACCTTGCACGCACCATTCGCATCTAAAAAGACACAACGGCGTTCTTTATATGGGATAGCAAAAAAAGCAGACGCTTCATTGCCGGCATTCGCTTGTGTATCTAAAATTTTATAATCAATTTGAACGCCATTAGAAATATTATGAGCAAGTAACTCTGCTTCATCTTCAGTAACACTGACTTGGGTGTGACAACATCCAGTACAGCCTGCCTTACAAGGCATCAGCTCTTTTAAAATGGGATGAGAAAAAACTTTTTGATTGTATTCATCAACTACGTTGTGAACAAAACGAGCGCGCTCAAGACTACTTTTAATCTTATTTAGGTGTGTAATCATTGTTTCTGTTATTTTCAGAAACTCTGGTTGGTTCCTTAGAAGCTCAAATGTGCTTTTCGCAATGGCCGGGACATTCATAATTCTCCTCGCAGGAGGCGCCCTTATCAGGAATCCTGACTAAATAGTAACATGTTAGAGGAATCTCCTATGGATACGGGGAATTAATTGCCGTTATGTGCATAAGGCCCTATACTTCGTCCATGGCCTTATTATGCAGTATCAAAAACATTAATCTCACTTTTGGGACGAAAACTATTTTTAAAAACGCACAGTTATCTATTTCTACTGGAGATAGAATTGGGCTTTTAGGATTAAATGGAAAAGGGAAATCAACTCTCTTTAAAATTTTATCTGGTGATGTAGTTCCCGATCATTGTACTCCCCCTTTCGAGTTTAACAAAGCTCGCGGCGATGGAGACGATAGTAAACGCTTTACCATGTTCTACATTCCTCAGGAACTTCCTGTAGAAGGAAATGAAAACGTTACGATCAGAGACTACTTCTTTATTTTTCATCCTGAATTAAAAGACCATTACGAAAACTCGCTTGATGAATTTGAACGTCTTCACGGATGGGATCTTCTTCAGGATTACGAATCGTACTTAAAATATTTCAATCACGACGATCTTGATAAAACCATCAGCGAACTTTCCGGTGGAGAGCAAAAGAAAATTCTTTTGAGCTTGGGACTTTCAAGTAACGCCAATCTTATTTTATGGGATGAGCCTACCAACCATTTGGATATCGAAACGATTAAACTTTTCGAAGATGAGTTGAACTCGACTAATAAAGCTTTCATGCTTATTACCCATGATAGATACCTGCTTTCAAAATTAACAAAGAGAATTTTAGCGATCTCTCAAGGTCGCATTGAAAACTTCGATGGTTCATACACTGATTATCTTGTTCACCTTGAGCAATCAGAACACGCTAAGCAAAGTTTACTGACAAAATTGAAAAACAATCTTGATCGTGAACAAGCGTGGATGAGACAAGGGGTTAAGGCCCGCAGAACAAGAAGTAAAAAGCGCGTTGAAGATTTCAACGAACTAAAAGATAAAGTGACTCAGATCAAGAGTGAAGCGAAAAAAACTCTGGATCTAAGCTTACAGAAATCTGGTCGTCAGACGAAAGTCCTTGTGACTTTTGCAGACCTTACATTCCAGTACTCTACTGATGGAAAATTACTCTTTGATAAAATCACCGGAGAAATCCACAAAGGAAATAAGATTGGTCTTTTAGGTGCTAACGGCGTTGGTAAAACAACTCTTTTAAAACTCATTAAAGGCGACATCGTTCCGACTTCTGGAATGATGAAGACTGCTGACAATCTGCAAATTCAGTACTTCTCACAAAAGCGTGATGAATTAAATATCGAGATGACTCCTTACCAGCTTCTTGGGGATGGTAACGATTTCGTTCCTCTTCCAGATGGATCGAAAAAACACGTTCACTCATACTTTGAAAGTTTCCTTTTTGGCCGCGATGATATTCACCGTCCATTAAAAACATTTTCAGGTGGAGAAAAAAGTAGATTACAACTTGCTTATAACTTAACGAAGGCCGGCGATATTTTAATCTTCGATGAGCCTACCAACGATCTGGATCTTGAAACGATTCAAATCTTAGAAGAGAAATTAGCTGAGTTCCCTGGTGCCGTTATTCTCATTTCCCATGATAGAGCATTTTTAAGTACAGTAACGACAAAGATCTGGTTACTAGACGACAAAAAACTGCAAAACTTCGAAGGTGGATACGAACAAGTTTCTCCTTATCTTGATGCCCTTGAACTTGAACGTGAATATAAAGACAAAGATAAAGAAAAAGACCCGGCCCCTGCTGCTCCAGTGGCACCGGCTCCAGTCGCAGCAAAACCAGTCGAGGCAAAGAAGCCTGCTAACAATAAAAATAAGCAGAAGATTGATGCCACTTACGCTGATATTGAATCAACAGAGGCCAAGCTAAAAATCATTCAGGAAAAGATCGCAGGCCTTGATTACACTAAGCTTGCCGATCCAAAAAATCCTGAGGTGAAGATCCTGACAGAGGCACAAAATACTCTTGAAGAGCGCATCCTTACCCTTTATCAAGAACTTGAAACGCTGGAAAACTAGCCTTTCAAAAAAATACCTGACTAATTAATTTTTTTCATAATTCATAACGATAAGACTACCAGAGAGCTTTTTCTCTGGAGTCGTTATGGATAAAAAGATTTGCGCATTCATCTTCACAATTGCCTTCATCTCATTATCAGGTGTGGTTCATAGCAATCAACAAAATGTTCAACGTGGACCTTCAGTAGACCCAATTGTTGAAGTTGATATTGAAGATGCCAAAAGAGCAGAAATGAATAAAGACGCTGGTTTTGATTTTGCTCCAGCAGAAAGACTTCCAGCAGCTGTAAAGTCTCGTACTCCAGCTAATATCGTAACGAAAGCTGAGGCCAACTCACCTACTTCTTATATCGGCCCAATCATTTTTTTAATCGCACTTCCGTTTGGTTTATGGATTATGGTTTCAAAGAAATTCAGCAAGCCTTCACCAGAAGATAAGACTGTTGGATACTTCCCAAAAACACACCAGTTCAATCCCTATAAAACAGATTATCAAAAACCGTCAGAAGACGATGATGATATCGACTATCCAAAAGCTTCATAATTTAGTTTTGACTAAATGTCTGCCAGTGACCCTGGCCTTTGTACATAAAAACTGTACTGGTATTTCTATGCTTAATAATCAATTCTTTTACAGAGTTGTTGTTTAAGTCTTCGAGATAAACTTCATAATGACGTTTGTGATAATGACCTTTAAACGTTTTTTGCTCGTCATAAAAGCTTGGCCCTTTAAAAGCTGCCATTGTTTTTAGATCGTTGTTATCAATGGTGATAGCGTAGACTCTGGAAGTCCCCTGGAAGTTAATGTACTTACTCACACCCTCAAAATAATAGAGCAAGAGAATTGAGGTTTTTGCACTTAATGTTTTAAGCTCAATCCTGAATAACTCGGAATCATAGCCTTTATTCTCAAAAAGGTAGCTGAAGATCTTTTTTTTGTCAGAATCCAGGATCTCAATCCAGTCTTCATTATCTTTTTTCACAAAGACGATGTGCTCTGCTTTGCCATCGCGATTTAAATCCAGAGCGTAATACGGGGTGTGAACGAAGTATGAATACTTCTTTTCATCTATGACTTCATGGCCTTTATTGATCTCGCCAGAGAAGAGTTGCCTGAAATAACGCTCATCCTGGGCCGTGGCCCTCCACGACATAACAACTAGGGCCAGCGATAGTAGCAATTTATTCATATATTCAAGTCTATACGACCTTCAAATGACCTGCAATTTCGCACATTTTTCCTAGCCAAGCTTTCGATTTCCTTAGTAAAATACTGGAATTCTAATGGTTTTTATAGGTACAAGTATGGATTTTAATCTCCTTTTCACTAAAAATTTACAGCAAGGCATCGTACGCTCTTTTAAGCACAACGAGACTCCTAGCTCAAAAATCATCGACATCAACGAAGCAAAGGCACTTCCTCTTCAAGGATTTATCTTTTCCGAAGACTTAAAAAATGATGATTTTCTGGTTGGTCTTGAAAGCGAACTAAAGTTCTACCCTATTCGCTCCAATTCTGAATTTGGCCTTACACCAGAAAAGTTTGAAAAGCTAAGTTATGACGAAGGAAGAGTTGTATTTGATAAAATGCGCGAGAACTGGATTCTGCAAAACAACATTTCATTAATTGAAGAAATGTTTAAAGTGAGAAATCACCTGCTTGGTCTATTTCCAAATGACCGTTCAGGATTTTTTGAAGAACTATGGTTTATCTTAAAAACAAACCTTGGTGCTCCAAATTTAAAACTGATCTACAACGACATGATCAAAGCAAAAACTGAACACGAAAAAAACAAGCTTGTAAAAGTTAAGATCGTGGGAGATCGTTTTCCAGAACTGACTAATGTTGATGAAATGGATGAAGTTGTTTTAAAAAGCTATGAAAAAGAGTTCGGTGCTGCTTTTAACATCACTGACTACAACAAAGAAAAAGGACAACTGGTGATCTGTGCGACGATTAAAAAATCGCCGGTGCTTATCATGACAAATGTTTATCAATTAACAAGATTACAAAAAGCTATTTTGACTTCGTTATTCGAAGGTTTAAACACTTAAATAAAAAGGGCGCTTAAAGCGCCCTTTTTTTTAAACTACAATTTAATCTTTTTTAGCTCCTCTCCTCTGCCAAAAATATTCACTTTTACATTCATACTCACCTGAGTGGCCTGGTTATAAGGGCTGACTTTAGCTCTGTCCTCAGAACTGCATCCTGAAGAAAAATTATAACGAGCACTCGCTTTGGTATAAAGTGCAGAAGGTATTTGTGAGACTTGAAAAGACGCCTGGCCATCTACAAGCTCTGCTGCATTCAACTTCATTTCGAAATAACCTTCTTTAGCGTTAATTACCGAGAGCGAATCAACTTTCACAAGATTATCGTCATACTTAACAACTAATCCTAAATCCTGCAGATTTGCAGGAGTCGTTTTTTCAAACTTATTAGTAGGAAGATTGGCCGTAAAACTACACCCATTTCCACATGACCCGTCTTCAATTGAATCCCTAGAGCAACGAACCTTTGGGGGCGTATAAACTACTGGTGCCAACGACTGAGCTTTAAAATCGTAATCCACTTTCAGTAAAACACTCTTATAGCTTTGAAAATAAATTTTTTCCTGAAAATTATTGATGAGCGATTCAGCACTATAAAACTGCTGATCATTTTTCATCAGATCTT
This sequence comes from Bacteriovorax sp., assembly GCA_040376855.1. Taxonomy (GTDB): domain Bacteria; phylum Bdellovibrionota; class Bacteriovoracia; order Bacteriovoracales; family Bacteriovoracaceae; genus Bacteriovorax. The sequence continues at coordinate 1,754 of JBEIPV010000079.1, read as the reverse complement.
CATGACTAACGCTGGCAATATAAAAGACTGCTCCTGGAAAACTTTGAGTATAAGGAGTTGGTACCATTTTGAGTTTACGATCTTGTTCTGGATTCAAGCGAAGAGTGAGAATGAAATCCTGAACAGGAATTCTTTCTTTAATAAAATAGACTTCTTCTCTATCTGAAAATGAAACAACCACTTTCGTGAGAATTTTTTCTTTTATCTCATAATCTTTCAACTCTCCTTCAGAGAGCTCAACTTTATGAAGTTCATCATGAATTTGAATAATACTATTTTGATTTTCTGATAGAGCTGGAAAACTATTTTCTACAATCTTATTGAGTAATTTAGGCCTGATCACTGATCCATTTTCATCATGTGGAACAACTAAGGCCTTCTCTGAAATAAAAGCACTCTGTGTATTCGGAATATTAATCTCATTAGTCTTTTTCCCGCATGAAACGAAAGTGGCCAGTATAAGAATGATCAAAGATGTACGCATAAAATCTCCCGTGTTTTGTTAACAAAGGAGATTTAGCTTAGTTGGAAATTTTAGTGGAAAAAAATTGATACTTAGAAGCTCTATTTTTCAAAAATGAATTAGCTTCCGAATCGTCCCAATTGCTCGCCCGCCACGACGTGAAAGTGCGTGTGAAAAACCGTTTGACCAGCGTGCTTACCAAGGTTTGTCACAACTCTAAAGCCGTTTTGATCAAGGCCCTGGGCCTTTGTATACTCAGTAATGGCCTGATAAACCTGGCCAATACTCACTGGGTTTTGTGACATTTCATTAATGTCTTTCGTATGTATTTTATGCACGAACAATAAGTGAGTTTTAGCTTGAGGATGTATATCCACGAAGCCAATCACATGGTCATTTTCAAAAATTTTAGTTGCAGGGATTTTCCCATCAACGATTTTACAAAATAAACAATCTGCACTCATAACTATGTCGCATTCCCTGGAACGCGCTTAATTTTCGCTCCCAATTCTGAGAATTTTGCTACCAGGTTTTCGTATCCACGATCTAGGTGATAAATTCTTTGGATTTCAGTCTCACCTTCAGTTGCAAGCGCAGCGATAATAAGAGCAGCTGATGCTCTTAGATCCGTACACATGATTGGGGCAGCTGTTAGTTTCTCTCCACCTTGAATGAAAGCAGATTTACCTTTTAGAGTGATATCAGCACCAAGGCGAACAAGTTCTGGAACGTGCATAAAGCGGTTTTCGAAAATATGTTCAGTGATCACTGAAGCACCTTTTACTTGCGTGCAAAGAGCGATCATTTGAGCTTGGGCATCTGTAGGGAAACCAGGAAATGGCGCTGTATCCACTAAACATCCTTTAAGTTCAGACTTAAAGACTTTAATTGATCCTTCACCTGTCGTGATTTTTGCTCCCATCCCTTGAAGAGTTTCGATAACGAAATCCAAGTGACGAGGATTGATTCCCGTGATTTCGATATCTGATCCTGTTGCAAGAGCGGCCATTAAGTATGTCGCAGCTTCAATACGGTCACCGATAGCTTCGTATGTTGCTTCTTTTAATTCTTTAACACCTTCAACGACAATTGTTCTGCTTCCGATTCCTGAAACCTTTGCACCCATTGCATTTAAGAAGTGTGCCAGATCGTCGATCTCAGGCTCAAGCGCTGAGTTTTCAATTGTTGTGACACCTTCAGAAAAAACTGCGGCCATCATTAGGTTTTCAGTCGCACCAACAGAAGGGAAAGCGAGTGTTACGTGAGCAGGTTTCATCTTCGTCACTTTTGC
>JBEIPV010000154.1:0-6254 GCA_040376855.1 Bacteriovorax sp. | reverse complement strand
TCTCTCATCTCTCGATTTAAAAATTTCTTAGCAAAATGTTTTTTGAGTTTGTTAGAACTGGCGCCGAATTGTTTCTTTAAAAAATCTTCGATTGAAGATGTTGATTCTAGCAGGCAATAGTCAGTGGTTTTTGGTTCCATAAAACTAGAAAGCCTAGCATAAGCCAGGCTTTTTAGTAACTAAAACCAAAAGTCCTACTGACAAAAGGTTTATAATGAATTTTATTTCTAGAAATTTGAATTAAGGTAGGCCATGACCTTTTCTCTTAACTCTTCCACACTTAGCTCTTGTCCATCATCCAAGAATAGCTCTCTTTTGATGTACTCAACTGGAAATCCCGTTAGTGCTGCAAGGGATCCTAAAGATACTCCTGATGCACTAGACTCTGGTTTACTCAAATCCTTTAAACCTAAAGTTTCCATTTTCAACACTCCTTTGTCTTTTTCATCTGGCCGATTCTTTTAAACTTTGTCGATCCTTCAACGTAGTTTGCAGAAACTTCTCATGGCCAAAAAGTCATTTTCTATGACGCAAAAAAATCATACTGATTGTAAGAAAACAGTGTCAACATTTCTTGTCATTAAACATCTGAATGTAAGTTTTTATAAGATTATAGTAATTTTATAGAGTTAGGATATCAATATAGCTATCATGCTTGTAAGTCATCTCTTCAAATTCAGATTGAGATTGGCTTAAGAGTGTAATACCGCCTCCCGCCTGATAATTAAGAGTGAAATTTTCGAAATCTACGACACTAGATCTGATGTTTATTGAAGCTTCGATTTGTCTATTCTTGAACACTAAAGTTGAGCCGCAATAAAATCCTCTTGAGCGCTTCTCAAGCAAATTCAGAATCTGCATCACTCTTTTTTTGGGTGCACCTGTGATGCTTCCACCTGGAAAAATTTTTTCTAAAATATTTTTTAACGTGATATGAGACCTAAGTTTCACTGCTACTTCTGAATATTGATGAACAAGTCCAGGAACAAGTAACAATGCTTTCTTTTTAGTAACCATTGACTGAGGAAGATCAATTCGACTCAGATCATTGCGAAGTAAATCAGTGATCATATAAAGCTCACCCTGACTTTTTTTATCGTCTCTCAATTCTTTCCATAATTTTTTTATTTCATGAACATCGTTACTAGTGCGCTTTAATGTTCCTTTGATCGGTCTGGTGATTAAAGTGTCATCACTATATTGAAATAAACACTCTGGAGAATTACTTAGAAACAACTTATCTAAAAATTCAACATACGTAGCAGAACCATAAGCACCTCTACCTTTTCCTTCACCCCATAAAGCTGCAATGAAATCATGTGGCCCTAAATCTTCTTCAAAAGAGTAGTTATACTCTCCTGTGAGATTAAACTGATAACAGTTTCCTTTTTGCAATTCAAGGTAGCCTTCATCGAACTTTTTTTCATAGTCGTGAAAATGTGGAGCATCGAGAAGTGAGAGAATTATCTTTTTAGATTTTTTAGGAACAACTACTGATTCAACTTTAGAGTATTCAATATCGATGGCCAGAAGTTCGGTGCTCTTGATTTCTTCCGACATTTCTTCAAATAAAAAACCAAGTTCATAAAACAAGTGAATGAAACGGTTTTCAATTGCATGATTGTGAACGGGAAAATCCAGCGTCTTAATCCATCCTTCTATTTCAAAAGGGTGGTTATCGCCGGTTAATAGATCAATGTAATGATTTTTATAATAAGCGCGTGCACTGATAGCATCGCTAAATTTTAGCAAATCCTTTTTATAAGGAATGATTGAATAAAGATTACGGCCCTTCACGATGAGCGGCAAGGTTTTCGAAGCTGGTGTAAGCACCAACCCATGCAAGCTTTGCTGTCCCAATTTCACCGGCACGGTTTTTACCGACGATGATTTCGGCCACACCAGGCTCTTTAGAGTCAGGGTAATAAACTTCATCACGGTAAACGAACATAACGATATCCGCATCCTGCTCGATGGCACCAGATTCACGAAGATCGGCAGTCGTTGGACGTTTGTTTGGTCTTGCTTCAACCCCACGGTTAAGCTGAGAAAGTGCGATAACAGGACATCCAAGTTCCTTGGCCATTGTTTTTAGACCACGGGAAATCTCGGCAATCTGCTGCTCTCTTTGAAGTGACTTATTTGTTGAACCCATCAGCTGAAGATAGTCGATAACAATTAAACCCAGACCCTGATCTGCTTTAATTTTTCTACACTGTGACTGAATATCAAGAATAGTTGTGTTACCTGAATCGTTAATGAAAACTGGAAGCCCTGAAAGCTCCTGAGTCGCTTTTGCGATACTTCTTAAATCTGTATCTAAGAAGGCCTTCTTACGAACACGCTTTGAATCTACTTTCGCACGTCCAGTTAGTAATCTCATCGAAAGTTCCGTCGCTAACATCTCGAGAGAGAAGATCGCAACAGGAAGCCCTGATTGAATACATGAACTGATCGCTACGTTTAGAGCAAGAGATGTCTTCCCCATCGCAGGACGAGCAGCAAGAACGATCAACTGACCTGGCTGCATACCAAGTAAAAGTTCATCTAATTTTGGATACCCAGTTGATAGACCAGAGATCTCACCCATCAGGCGAGTATTGTCTTCTAATTCTTTTAAGTTTTCTTTTAGAGTGGCATTGATCTTAACCATACCACCGGTTTTTGCTTCGTTGGTCAGTTTAAAAAAACTCGACTCAACATCCTGGATAAAGTCTTCAGCGGCACCTGTATAAGTCATTCCCATTTGAACAACTCTCATGGCCGTCTTGATGATCTCTCTCATCGAAGATTTATCTTTTACGATTTTTGCGTACTCGTAAACGTTAGCAGATGAAGCCTGGTCTTCTGTTAATGAAGAGACAAAAGATTCTCCACCAACTTCTTCCAGCTTTCCCTTATCTTTTAATTTATTACAAACAGTAACGAAGTCGATTGCACGGTTGGCAAGCGAGAGATCGGCGATCACATCAAAGACCATTCCGTATCTTGGATCGTAGAATTGAGCAGAATCAATTTTTAAGTTAGAAATTTCATCAAAGACAGAGCCGTCAATAATAAGACAACCCACTAATGCTTTTTCGGCCAGTAGATCGTGTGGAAGTTCATTTTGATTAGCGACAGAAGCCATGATCAATACCTCTAAAACAAGAAGGACCTCTATAAAGAGGTCCTCTTATTATAACTTTTTTTTGCGAAAAAATTAAGATCTAAGTAGCTTATCTACTTCCATCTTTAATCTTTGCTCTTCAGTCATTTCAGCAACTGGAGTTTCAGACTCACCGTTAGCTTTTGCTTCAGCAGCAGCTTTCTTTCTAGCTTCAGCATTTTTAAGTGCTTCTTCTTGAGCGATTTTTAGCTCTTCAGCTTGCTTAGGATCGATTACAACTTTAACTTTGAAAGAAGCTTCGATGTCTTGGAAGATTTTCGCTTTTGCAGTGAAAGTTCCTAGACCTTTAATTGGAGCGTCTAAGTGAATTAGACGTCTTTCAACGTTTACTCCGCGAGTTTCTAGTTCTTTAGAAAGCTCAGCGTTTGTAACTGTACCGAAAAGTTTCCCTGATGCTCCAACTTTTTTAATAAGTTCAAGAGTGATCCCTTCGATTTGTTTTTTTACTTCGTTAGCAGCATCTTTTTGAGCTTGGATTTTCTTTCCAAGAGACTTTTGTTGAGCAGCTAATAGCTTCTTGTTTGAATCGTCAGCAACCATTGCAAATCCGTTTGGAACTAAATAGTTTCTCGCGTGACCAGCTGATACGTTAACGATTTCTCCGATGTTCCCTAAAGCAGGAACTTTTTCAGTCAAAATAACTTTCATATAGTATCTCCTTCATCTTTTTTCTTATTTGTAAAAAACCTTCTAAAATCAAACCACAAATCAAATATGCCCAGGATTGCTAAGAACTTGTTCGCTAATATAAAAGTAAAAGCGATAAACAAAGTCTTGATGAACCCACCAATCTTTAAATACTTTAGAAAGTCATTATATACCCCGAATCCTTGAAACAGGTAAAAGACTCCCATCGAGTATAAAAGATTGCGTCCAATCACTTCTGATCCTTCTGGCAATCCGTAATCTGCTCCTACCCATAAAACTAATGACAGGATCAGAGGATACACGAAAAACTCAGGGACTTTAAAGTTCGTCAGGTCCTTCAGGTTATAGTTATAAAGAACTTTATATCTCCATACGATTGAGTTGCGTAAAGTTACATACAAACTTACCCACAATCCCAGGTACGAAAACACAAAAACAATCAACGGAAGCGAACTGTAGATTTCATTCGTCAAAGCTTCTGGCTTACTTACGAATTCATCAAAGGCCCTTTCTTCTTCACCAGAAATTTCTGATGATGTTTGTTTCTGCTTCTTAAGTTGGTTTAAAACCATAGAAACTGAACTACTGATCTCACCTTTAAGTGTTATGGGACTCATTTTATCTGCAACAATTAATAAAGACCCTAAGATGGTAACGATAATCAAACCCGAGAAAATTAATCCTCTCACTGGACTGATGTTTCTGAAGACCACTTCAGCAATCAAAACTGCTACGAAAAAAGTCATCGCATAAAGGGGTGCTACATAAGTAGGAAATCCCTCTACTGTTGATGCCGCTGTCCATAATAAACCAACCGTTACCGCTCCTAAAGCAAACGTAATCATACGCCCGTAAAGAAGAAATGCGATGGCCAAAGGAACCGGAGCAAAAACACACATTGGACCGAAAGAACAAAGCGCCGCAGAGATGATCGCTAAAAACAACAGTTTTCCAACTGAGGCATTTTGATCAAAAGGATGCGTAGATTGTTCGTTTCTTGTCATCTTAAGCAATTATCCTAATTAAGCTCTTTCTGCCGTACGGTTAGAAAGGTAGCTTGAAACACCAAGGTTTCTAGCGTGCTTAATTGCAGAGTTCGCGAATCTTTGGTGTTTCTTAGAAATACCAGATACGCGAGCTGGAGAAATTTTTCCGAACTCAGAAACTAACCAGTTCCAAGTTTGAGGATCTTTCCAATCAGCTTTGATTTTCTTAGCTGTAAACCAGCAAGATTTTCTCTTAGCGAATTTTCTTCTATCGTCTTCCATGTCCTCGAATCCACCTTCATCGTCGTCTTCGTTCTTGTTATCAAGAACTGAACCACGGTGTGCTTTCGATAATGGAGATTTGAAGTTCTTTACTAGTTCTTCTTTTTCAGCGTCAACACCAAGGTTGAATGTAGCTGTACGAAGAACACCTTCGTTAATACCAAAACGACGAGTTAACTCAGTGTTAGCTTTTGTGTTTGATTGGTACATGAAGTAATGGAAGTGACCGTGTTTTGCTCCACTTTTGTATGGTTGAGCAAGAGCTAATCTTCCCCAATCATCAGAGATAAGAAGTTCACCTTCGAATCCTTTAAGTGTGTCTTTAACGATCTCTGCGATCTGTGCGTGAGCTTCTGCGCCAAGCTCCGGCTTTGTCACTACTGACAACTCATAAATCATAAATCCCCCTGGACTAATAAAAATTAGGTCATGGCCCACTATTGGGCCATGACGAGTATGTTTTTCTAACCAAGGGAATTTAACACTAAAGGTGCGACATAGGAAGGAATTTCAGAGAGACTTCCCTGTTAGCGTCAGCGCACAAGAAAGTGTAATTGAACTGAGTTTTATCACCTAGAGTTTCTGGGTTTAGAGGCACGCATCCTTGCGGGATGGCGATCGAAAGCCTTAGAGGGCGGATAAATCCAGCATCTTTTGTATCTATCATACTGTAAAGTCGTTCTCCGTAGATCAAAGTCGAGTTTACATAAATCCCCGGGCGCCCCTGAGAAAGGATCGGCGTCAGAGTTTCAGCGAAGCTCTGGCCCGGAAAACTTGAGTCGCGATAAATTGGAAGCGAAAACTTTTCTTCATTTTCGCGAAGCAGCGTTAAACTATTTCTGCTTTCTACTAAATAAGTTTTCTCGCTATTTTCCTCAAAAGTTGCAATCAGCGAGATGATTGGGTTTTCCCAGTCTTCTTGAAGTTTGATAATCGAGCCGATTTGTTGATCGTCTTTTACTAAAAATTCAGCTGTCGCACGATCAAGAAGTGTCGTGAAAATCGACTCATCTGTCACTGCCCCTGTTTGTGAACTCACAATCGGATAAATCAGCGACTGATTCACGGCCTTTTCAGTTGAAAGCGGACTTAAATTTGAAAAGTTCTTTCCATCAACACCGATAGTGGCCTGGAATAATTTCCCTACACCATCTTCATCGACAACGATC
>JBEIPV010000223.1:0-2213 GCA_040376855.1 Bacteriovorax sp. | reverse complement strand
ATGGGCGTTGGGAAGCCATTAGACGTGTTAAACGGAATCAGAGCAGGGATCGATATGTTCGACTGCGTTCTGCCGACGAGAAACGCGAGAAATGGACAATTCTTAACAAGAGGCGGTCCACTTAATATTAAAAAAGAACGTTTCAAAGAAGACCTTCTTCCACCGGATCCTGAGTGCAATTGTAAAGTTTGCAAAAAATACAGCCGTTCGTATATTCGTCATCTGTATACAGTTGGTGAATATTTAGCAGGCAACATGATCACGTATCACAATTTATTTTTCTATTTGCAAATGACTCACGATGCAAGGGAAGCTATCAAACTCGATAAGTTTGACGAGTTTTACACTAAGTTTTATAACTCTTATCAATCAAATATGTGGGCATAAGCTCCCACTTACAAGGAATCAAAATGTTAAAATCTGTTTTAGCTTCTGTATTAATGTTATCTTCTCAAGCTTTCGCACAAGTTGCAGGTGCCCCTGCTGCAGCTGCTCCAGCGCAAAACCCACTAATGCAATTTTTGCCTTTAGTAGTGGTTTTCGTAATTTTCTATTTCCTAATGATTAGACCTCAAAAAAAGAAATATGATCAGGAACAAGCTCTTCTAAAAGAACTAGCAAAAGGGGATGAAATTTATACCAAATCTGGCCTTATCGGGACAATCTACGGAATGACTGATACAGTAGTTACATTAGAAGTTTCTGAAGGTGTACGTTTTAAAGTTTTAAAAAGCCAAATTGCTGGTCTTTATAAATCTCTTACAGAAACTGCAAAGAAATAATTAAACCGGAGTTTGTATGTTTGGATTAGGTGCTGGAGAGTTACTACTTATTTTCGTGATCGCAATTTTATTCCTAGGGCCAAAGAAAATCCCTGAACTTGCCAAAGGTCTTGGTCAAGCGATGCGTGAATTCCAAAAAGCTCGTGATGAAATGATGACTGAGATTAATAAGCCAAATCCTCCTGCGTCGACTGAAGCAACTGCTGAAGTGACAAAGAAGGCCGACGTTGAAGTGACTGCCGTAAAAGTTGAATCTGCTACTGATACTCCTGAATCTCCTAAGCAATCTTAAAATCCTTCTTGTAATACCATAAATTAATCAACTATACTTTCTGGAACATCCAGAAAGTATAGTTACTTTTGCCATATAAAAAAGGGAGTTTTTTAATGAAAACCAGCTGGTGGGTACGATTTTCCGTACTACTCGTTCTTATTGTCGCTTCGGTAGTAGTTTTATTACCAACAGTCATGAAATTTGATGAAAATGGACACTATCCAGTTAAGTCGAAAATCAATCTAGGTCTAGACCTTCAAGGTGGTCTTTACATGGTTCTTGGAATTGATTTCAAGAAAGTTTACCGTGATGAAGTTCAGACTTACGTAAGAAAAATCGAATCCCTTATGAAAGACCAGGAAATTGGTTTAACAATCGGTGATGTTGATGTATCTGATGCAAACGATCCGAAACAATCTTTCACACTTAATAAGCTTTCAGACATGGAAGCTGCTAAGAAGAAAATTAAAGAGATGTTCGGTAATACAATTCGTATCACGCAAGAGGAAGGGGCGCGACTTCAAATCGGTCTTGCTCACGCTATAAAAACTCAAATCGAAGAACAATCAGTTGGTAAATCAATTGAAGTTATCAGAAACCGTATCGATGAATTCGGGGTAACTGAACCGGAAATTATCGCTCAAGGTGTTGACCGCATTGTTGTTCAGCTTCCAGGTGTTCGCGATATTGAAAGAGCAAAAGAACTTATCGGGAAAACTGCTAAGCTTGAATTCAAAATCGTAAACGATGCAATTGCTCCAGCGACTCTTCAAACTTGGATGGAAAAGTCTAAGGCCGCAGGGATCACTTATAAAAAAGGTGACAAATTCTCTGAGTATTTAAAGAAGATGAATGAATTCTTAGCAAAAGATCTTCCAGAAGGTCATGAGCTTGCTTTCGAAAAATCATCTACTCAAGATGAAACTCTAAACATCCCATATGTTATCGAGGCAACTCCACGTATTACAGGTGATGATCTTGCAGACGCTCGCGTTCTTATTGATCAACAAAAGAATCAACCATACGTTTCAATGGAATTCAAAACGGCAGGTGCTAAGCGCTTCGAAGAAGCAACTGGTGCTAACATCGGTCGCAGAATGGCCGTTGTTCTTGATGGAAACGTTTACTCAGCTCCAAACATTCAGCAAAAAATCGCT
>JBEIPV010000021.1:0-34170 GCA_040376855.1 Bacteriovorax sp. | reverse complement strand
ATATGATTTCGCTGCTCCACCATGGATCTTAGCCATAGTCATTGTAATAGCAGCTGTTAAAGTCGTTTTACCATGGTCAACGTGACCAATAGTTCCGATGTTAACGTGAGGTTTTGTACGGTCGAATTTTTCCTTAGCCATCTGGTCTCTCCTTCTTCGATTACTCTTTTAACTTTTAAAAAGAATCAATTTTTATATATATGCAATTATAACGGGTTCTAAATTAAGTCAACAGTATGCCCGCGAACCTTCTACCTGACAAGAGGAAAAAGTGGAGCTCCAGATGGGAATTGAACCCATGACCTCTCCCTTACCAAGGGAGTGCTCTACCACTGAGCCACTAGAGCATTTTCATACGATATTCAAAAAAATTTAAAATGTATATTGGGTAGAGAATGGAGCGGGCGACAAGATTCGAACTTGCGACATCCACCTTGGAAGGGTGGCGCTCTACCAACTGAGCTACGCCCGCATAGAAAACTTTGGTTAGAAAATGGTGGAGAGAGAAGGATTCGAACCTTCGAAGGATCGCTCCGACAGATTTACAGTCTGTTGCCTTTGGCCACTCGGCAACCTCTCCTCATTTCAACACTAACGTAAAATAGATGGAGCTGACTATAGGAATCGAACCTACGACCGTCGGTTTACAAAACCGATGCTCTACCAACTGAGCTAAGTCAGCGTACAGTATCTAACCGCTATGCTAGGGGTATTTTATAATCTAGCGGCCTTTTAATGGCAATATTTTTTTTACTTTTTTTTGAAATTAAATTCCACCAAATATTTTTTCCATGGCAATTGCAGCGGCAACTGACACGTTCAAAGATTTGATTTTCCCTGCGGGTTTGAAGGAAATTGTGGTGTCTACAACGCGACTGACAGCATGTGACATTCCCACATCCTCGGCGCCCAAAACTAAACAAATTGGTTTTGAAGAATCGATTGTTTGAAGGTCTGCGGTCGCGTGTTCTGATAAACCGATGCAAATTGCACCCAAATCTTTTATTTTTGTGATGGTTTTTGGCAGGGCCGAGCAGCGAACAATCTTTACATGCTCAGTTGCACCCGAAGCGATACGTGAAAAACCAGGCCCTAGACCGAAATTTCCTCTCGCAGAGATCAAGATAGCGTCTACACCATAAAAAGCTGCTGTACGCATGATTGCAGCGCCATTGTGGGCGTCTGTAACCTGATCCAGAGCTAAGATTTTAATAGGGATTCTGCTTTCCAATTGTTGGTAGATCCAAGTTGGTTCCCAAATATTAATCGGACTTACCAACATGAAAATCCCAGAAGGCACGCGCTGGAATTCTAATTCTAAATCGCGGTAATTTTTTTTAGCTTCTTCTTGTAGAGCATGACCTTCAAGCCATCTTACTTTCGTAAGAGGAATTTCATGATCTTTAAGTCCACTGCGTTTTTTGAATTCCTGGAAACCTTCATCTGTTGTGACAATTTCAAAAATTTGTCTCTCAGGGTTTCTGATGGCCTCAGCAATGCTGTGGATTCCAACGATCATGTCATGCTCTAGCATATAAATCCTATTTCAAAAGGTTTTTTAAAGTAGAGATCAGGTCTTCTCTTTTTACTTTAGTAACCGTTCCTGTTTTTCTCTCGATAACTTCCAACTCTCCAGAAGCTCCAAAGTCTCTTTCTCCCAGGACTACTCTGTATGGCAATCCTAAAAGGTCTGAGTCTTTAAATTTGTTTCCTGGGCCTACATTTCTATCGTCGTAAATGACCTCTAAACCAGCTTTTTTCATGTCGGCATAGATATCGTCAGCAATTTGTGCAAATTCTGGCGCTTTAACGATAGTTGCGAAGTAAACGTCGTATGGTGCAATTGATTTTGGCCAAATGATACCGTTGGCATCGTGGTTTTGCTCAATCGCTGCGGCTACAACACGTGTAACTCCAATCCCGTAACAACCCATTAATGGAGTTGCTAGTTTTCCGTTTTGATCTAGAACACCAACTTTCATCGCTTTTGTGTATTTGTCACCTAATTGGAAAACGTGACCAACTTCGATTCCGCGTTTTTCAACAACAGTATGTTTCCCATCCATTGTTAAATCGCCAGCTTTTGAAAGACGAAGGTCAGCTTGAGTCACTTTTTTCATATCACGTTTTGGATTAAATCCACTTACGTGAGCGTCTTTTTTGTTAGCACCGATAACATATGAAGCTTCAACATTCACTTCGTTGTCGAAGATGATTTCTAATTGGTCTTCTAAACCAAACGGGCCAATGTAGCCTTTCCACAGTTTTGCTTTTTTAAGTTCATCTTCTGAAGATGCAGTAAGATGGTCACACTTCAGATAATTTTGAAGTTTGATTTCGTTAACTGAATCGTCTCCAATAACCATGGCAAGAATCATTTTTGATGTTTCACCAGTTGTTGCTGTGTAAACCATCGATTTTAAGCTTTGGTTTGATGTTAATCCTAAAAGTGCACTTACGGCCTCAATAGTTTCAGTTTTAATTGTTTCCACTTCTTTCATTGGAACAACGTTCATATCATATGGAGCCGAAGCTTTTTTAGTTTGGGCTTTTTCAATATTGGCTGCGTACTTAGCTTCTTGTGAGTAGATGATTAAGTCTTCACCAGAATTTGCGACAACCTGGAACTCATGAGTTTTTGAATCTGCTGAGGCCATTGCTCCACCGTCTGCTTCAACTGGAATAAATTCCAGTCCAAGGCGTGTGAAGATCGCTGTGTAAGCATCGTAAAGGGCCTGATAACCTTCATCCAAGCTCGCTTTATCCAAGTGGAAAGAGTAAGCGTCTTTCATTGTGAATTCGCGTCCTCTCATTAAGCCAAAACGCGGTCTGATTTCATCACGAAATTTTGTGTTGATCTGGTAAAGTGTCACTGGCAATTGCTTGTATGACTTAACTGTCGATCTGAAAATATCAGTGACAGTTTCTTCGTTAGTTGGAGAAATACAAAGATCTGCATTTTTCTTATCTTTAAAGCGAAGCATAAGCCCGCCCATCTTGTCCCAGCGGCCAGTCTCTTGCCATAACTCTCCAGGAGTCACGACAGACATCGTGATTTCATGGCATCCAATCGCATCTAATTCTTCGCGGATGATTTTTTCAACTTTTCTAATTGAGCGAAGGCCCATTGGTAGATAGTTGTAGAGACCAGCGCCAGACTTATGGATAAGACCTGTTCTGATCATTAATTGGTGAGAAGCGATTTCAGCGTCTGCTGGAACCTCTTTATATGTTTGCCAAAAACCTTGAGAAAGTTTCATATGAATACCTTTGGTGAGATTAAATTAAAATGATGTTACTACAAACGACTTACTAATGAAATGACGGTTGCAGTGCTCTGGGGAGTGCGAATGCCTCTACTGTCTCGCGTTCAAGCGATGCAGCTGAAACAATCTCAAAAGCAGAAGGTGTCGCTAGAAGCTTTCTGCATAGTAGATTGTGAACGTGGTGACCTGACTTATAAGTCGTAATTTTACCAGCGATCTCATAACCCATAAGGGCGATATCGCCTACTGTGTCTAGGATTTTATGGCGGATAAACTCGTCAGCGAAACGAAGACCTTCCGGGTTAACCACTTTATAGTCATCCAGAACGATTGCGTTATCTAACGATCCACCTTTGATCAGACCTTTTCTTTTTAGGGCATCAACATCTTTTACGAAACCGAATGTGCGGGCACGGCCGATTTCATTGATGTAGTTTTCGCATGAGAATTCAAAAACTTTGTTTTGAGTTTTGATTGTCGGGTGAGCGAAAACGATTGTTGAATCGATGATAAGTTTTGACGAAGGTTCGATCTCCGCCCATTTGTCGTCGAATTCAACGCGTACTTTCTCAAGTACGATGAGGAATTTTTTAGATTTATTTAACGTTGTGATCCCGTTTTCTTTTAATAAGAAAACGAAAGATGCACCTGAGCCATCCATGATCGGAACTTCTGGACCATTGATTTCGCAAAAAACGTTTTCGATACCAAAGCCGTAGAAAGCTGAGAGTAAATGCTCAACAGTGTGAACAGCATTTTGTCCGGCACCAATTGTTGTATTGTTTTCAGTGGCCCCAACTGTTTCTGCGTTTGCACGAAGAACAGGAGCATTAGGAATGTCTGTACGTTGAAACTGAATGCCAGTGTCTGCCTCTGCTGGATGCAGAGTCATTGTTACTTTTTTCCCGGAGTGGATACCGATACCAGTAACTGAGAATTTTTTGGCAATAGTACGTTGGTTCAGCATTATTTATGGTTACCTATTTACATTTTCTCTAGTAGTTTTAGTAGCTTAATTGCCGTGTCAATTTTTGGCAACTATAAACTATTATAACTCCATTGAGGTTTAGACTAAAGAACTAATCTTTGCCGGTACGAATACCCGACTCAAGCAGTCTTATATTACTCTATTTCGACCTTTTCTAGGGAAAATTCGCAACTTATGAAAAGATTTCAAGTAAAAGTAGAGTTGTTTAGATAGGAAAAACTCTTTTTTATGAAGTATTTTCAATATGTTGAGCGTCTATTCAATGTTTAAGTTACTTCAAGGTATTCGAAGCAATTCGTAAATAACTTCGTTTTATTTGAAGATAGCTGAACATTATCTGAGAAAGACACTTTTCCCCAATGGGAAAAGCCAGCCCCAGGTGATTTCTGTTTAACTTCTATTAAAATGTAGGCATGAACATACTTAAAATACTCTCATTATCAGTGTTAATGTTTTCTCTTAATTTATTTGCTGAATCAGACACCCCTAATGTGTACATGATTAAGAGGAAAGAAAATTTAGACAGCGTAGCAAGTAGGCTACTACCTCGTTACAAATCAAAATATAATAATCGCCTGGAAGATTTTAAAAAAGATTTGATGGAATGGAATCCGCAAATTAATTCATGGGATCCAATACCGCTTTTTAGCAATATCTACGTTGAGTACCCATATCCTGCATATGTCTCTTTTCCTTACGCTCCCAAGCTCACTCAAGGCACCAATTATAACGTTGTCAATTCTGATGCAGAAACGCCAATTGGAAATAAAAACTACACTTTGTTTGCAATGTACACGGCCTCTGCTGGAAATTTTGAAGAAGAAATTAAAACGCAAAGAGGAACTATTAAAAGTACTCAAAACTCATTTTTTTCATTCGGGCTTGGAACGACCATTTTTTTAGATAAAACAAATCGCATGATCAGCTCTAGTGGCTACTGGTCGAAATTGAGAGCATCGAAACTTTCCGGAGACAGAGTCCAAACAGGAGAGCTTGATACAGAAGCTGAAATTGGATTTAATCTTTACTATCAACAGCTCACTTCGTGGCATGAACTCTCATTTTACGGTGGAGTTGATTTTGAGAAATTTTCCACTTTTAATACCAACGCTTTTCTTACGGGAGAGGATTTAGCCCTTAATCAAAATAGCCTGTATTATGCAACACTAGGTGCTGCACGTACTTTTTTCGTTGGTGATCTAAAGTTTTTAATGAAAACCAGTTTATCTCAATCTATTAAATCTGATACAGATTCAAAAACACCTGAAGAGAAATTTGAAGGTCAGCGCTTTACGCTATTTGCAAGTGTTAAAGGTGAAAGTCAATTTACCTACCATTTGCTTTACAAACGACATATGCTGGATGGGCCTACAAACCTGACGATTAATCGCATTGGTGTGGGATTAGGTTTTGTTATTTTTTAAGGAATTATCATGAGTTCAATTTGGTTTAATAAAGACGTCTCGTTAGAGCATTTAAGTAAGATGGGTCACAATACTCTCGTTTCTCACTTAGGAATCACACTGACAAAAATTGGTGAAGACACCCTTGAAGGAACTATGCCAGTAGACGAAAGAACATTTCAACCGGCACGACTGCTTCATGGTGGAGCTTCTTGCGTGCTTGCTGAAACGCTGGGAAGTATTGCTGCAAATATGGTGATTGATACAAGCGAAAAAATGGCGGTTGGCCAGCATATTGAAGCAACCCATGTTCGTTCGGCAACGAAAGGTCTTGTTCGTGGTGTGGCGAAAATGATTTATATGGGAAGAAGTTCTCAAACGTGGCGAATTGAGATTTTTAACGATGATAATAAACTCATCTGTGACTCAAAAATCATCATGGCCATCGTTAATAAAAAATAACTACATTAAGTCAGATTTCATTTTTATCAAGTGGTCTTTTGATTTCTGACTTATCTCTCTTCCTCTTGGTGTTCGAAGAAGAAATCCTTCTTTTAAAAGATAAGGTTCATACACATCTTCAATCGTCGTGCGGTCTTCGGCGAGTGTAGCACAAAGTGTTTCAATCCCAACCGGGCCCCCCTTATAATAATCTTCAATGACCTGAAGGATTTTCCTATCCATACGGTCTAATCCATAAGAATCAATTTCCATCAAAGAAAGAGATTTTTTCACTGACTCTTCTGAAATTTGGTTTTCACCTTTTACTAAAGCAAAGTCACGCACACGTCTTAGAATTCTATTGGCAATTCTAGGTGTTCCACGGGCACAGGCCGCAATCAGATAAAGAGCAGCTTTATCGAGAGTGATGTTAAGCTTTTTAGAGTTATTTTCTACGATTTCACTTAATTCATGATGATTGTAAAAATCAAAATGAAGATGGGCCATGAAACGATCGCGAAGCGGATTAGATAACAGACCCGATCTTGTCGTTGCACCAATTAAGGTAAAAGGAGCGACTTGAATTTGCATCGTGCGGGCACTCGGGCCTTGGCCGATAACAATATCCAGTCGGTAGTCTTCCATTGCTGAATAAAGAATTTCTTCAACTGAAACGTTCATGCGATGGATTTCATCGATGAATAAAACATCGCGTGGACCTAAGTTAGTCAGGATCGCTGCTAGGTCACCTTTTTTCTCAATAGCAGGGCCGGAAATCACATGCAATTCACTACCGATAGATTTAGCGATAATCATAGCAAGTGAAGTTTTACCTAACCCGGGAGGTCCTGATAAAAGGGCGTGATCCATTGCTGAATTTCTGATTTTTGCCGATTCAACCATCACATCAATATTTTGAACAACTTTTTTCTGTCCAATATATTCACTGAAGTCATTTGGGCGCAGAAGAACTTCGTGTTTGAATTCTTCATGGTGGGATTCTCCACCTACCATTCTGGCATTATCTTCATTATCAAAAATCATATTTATAATTCTTTAAGAACCAGATGAATTAACTGCTCTGGTTTTGTGATTAAATTAGCTCCGAGAATTTTTTGAGCAATTGGAATGATCTTATCTTCTTTGAAACCTAGTTCTTTGCAGGCCATAAGAGTGTCATTCATAATTTCATGTTGATTGTTGCTGCCAACTTTTACGACTTCTTCAACATATCCCACTTCTTCCATCGATAAAAAATCCAGTGGTTTTGAAGGTGCTAGACCGCCACGAATGATTCTCGTTGAATCGCTGAACATTTTCACGCGATCGATTTTTCCAGCTAAATCTAAAACGATTTGAGCTGCACCCTTGGCACCTAAACCTGGAACTTTTGTTAAAGTAGTTTTGGCCTCAAGGTTAACGGCATTAATGATTTCATTTACGCCGATATTTGAAATTAAATTATAAGCTGATTTAGGCCCAATTCCTTTTACTGTTAAGAGCATTTCAAAAAGTTTTTTTGCTCTTAATGAATGAAATCCAAAAAGAGTTTCTGAATCTTCTTTAATGATGTGAGCAACGTAAATGGCGGCAAAAGTTCCTTCAACTAAAACTTTGTTATAAAAAACCTGATAGCCAATTCCAGTTGATGTTTGAATGATTGATTCACTTCCATCACTAAAAAGAACTTCTCCAGTTAAAAATCCGATCATAACGTTTTCCCCATTAATCTTAATTTCATATTGCGGTTGAGCGCGTGACAAACGGCAATTGCCAGAGCATCTGACTCATCCGATGTCTTGAAAGTTAACTTCCCAAACATCATCGTCATCGCTTTATCAATGGCCTCTTTATCTGCATGTCCATGCCCAGTGACAGAAGACTTAACTGCATTAGGAGCATACTCAAAAATTCTTCCCAGACGAGTCCGAGAAAAAGCAGCGATCATCGCTCCTCTTGCCTGAGCAAGTTTGCTGAGAGCATCTACACTTTTTACGTAAATCAAAGCTTCCACGGAAACTTCATCCGGTTGATACTTATTCATTAATTCGTCACACGTTTGATAAATCATTCCCAGTCTTTCTAAGAATTCATCAACGTGGTCATATTTTAGAACACCTGAAGCGATGTAAGAAATCTTTTTTCCTTGAACCTCAATTAAAGCATAACCTGCTTTTCTCGAACCTGGGTCAATTCCAAGGATAATCACTTAGCACCTCGGCCTTTCACAAAAGTACCAATATAAAACATCAGAGATCCACCAATTAACTGGATCAATTCTAATTTTCCGTAATCACCTTTGGCCATACCTGCAAATAGACACAGTCCAACAGAAGCGAAGCCAACTAATTGCATTCCTAGACCAATATAAAAAAACATAAAATCCCTCGATAAACCAATCGTACTGAAGTTTTTTTTCTTTGTAAAAAGATCTCTAAGTTAGTATCATTCACGCATGAGTCAACTACTTCATTCTTCTGCTGTCAAAAAGCTGATCACAAAGGGCCTTAAATCTGAATGTAAGGCACTAAAGGAAAAAAATATTTTTCCTTCGATGAAAGTCGTACTAGTTGGTTCAGATCCAGCAAGTGTTATTTACACTTCAAGCAAAAAGAAATTCGCTGAAAAAATCGGAGCTCTTTGCGAAATTGTCGCTTTAGACGAAAAAATTTCAGAACATGACTTTAAACATGTCATTAATCAAATAAACAACGATGATTCTGTTCATGGTTGTATTATTCAATTGCCGCTGCCTAAACATTTATCGCACTTAGATGTAGGTCACCTGGTTGCCCAAGAAAAAGATATCGATGGATTTCATCCAGAAAATCTTTACGCTCTTTTGAGCAATAATGGCGATCAACATAATTTTATTTCGTGCACACCGAAAGGAATTCTTACTTTAATGCAAGAAAGCCAGATCAATGTTGCTGGAAAACATGTCGTCATTGTCGGCAGAAGTATGATTGTTGGAAAACCTCTTGCAATGCTTCTTACAAATCACAATGCAACCGTCACTCTTTGTCACTCGCAAACAGAAAACCTAAGAGAGCTGACTAAAAAGTGCGACATATTAGTTAGTGCAATTGGCAAGGCGAACTTTATTGACGAAAGTTTTCTTTCTCCTAATAAAAATCAGGTTATTATCGATGTTGGTATGAACACTGACACTCAAGGCCAGTTGTGTGGTGACGTACATTTTGCAAATGTTGTTGATCACGTTTCTGCCATCACTCCCGTTCCCGGTGGAGTTGGTCCAATGACCATCGTTTCACTAGCGCAAAACCTTTTACAAGCTAGCAAAAACAGGTTATCTCTTTAGGACTCTTTTCCTCTAGGAGATACACAATGACAATTTTAAAAACTTCATTGCATGAAGCGCATCTTGCACTAAATGCAAAAATGGCACCTTTCGCTGGTTTTGATATGCCTCTTCAGTACTCTTCAGTAAAAGAAGAAGTTCTTGCTGTTAGAGAGCATGCTGGTGTCTTCGACGTAAGCCACATGGGAGAATTTTTTGTTGTTGGTCCGGAAGCGATTGCTTTCGTCGATCATATTGTAACAAACGATTTTAAAAACGCTGAAATGTTAAAAGCAGTTTACTCTCCACTATGCCGTGAAGACGGAACAGTGATTGATGATTTAATTGCTTACAAATTAGGCGCTGAACGCGTTCTTATTTGCGTGAATGCTTCAAACATCGACAAAGACTGGGCATGGATCAGTTCAAAAGTTGGGTCTTTTAACTGTGAGCTTTCAAATCTTTCAAATGATTTTTCACTTCTGGCGATTCAAGGGCCAAAAGCGGAACTTATTCTACGCGATTTCGGAATTAAGCTTCCTACAGATTTTCCTTACTACTCAATTTTAGAAACAACTCACGAAGGTGAGAAAATTATCGTGGCACGCACTGGTTACACTGGAGAAGATGGATTTGAAGTTTTTTCAAGCCATCATTATGCAAGACACTTGTGGGATAAACTTATCTTTAACGGTGTTAAACCATGTGGACTTGCAGCTAGAGACGTTCTTCGTGTTGAAGTTTGTTACCCTCTATATGGGCATGAAATCAACGATACAATCACTCCACTTGATGCTGGCCTTGCATGGACTGTAAAATTAGCAAAAAATGATTTTATCGGTAAAACAGCGCTTGAAGCCTACAAACCTAAGTATCAGTTAGTGAAACTTTCTCTTGAGCGCGGTATTCCTCGCGAAGGGTACGAAGTATTAAACACTGACGGAGAAAAAGTAGGAACAGTAACTTCAGGAACAATGTCTGTTGTAACTGGAAAAGGTGTGGCCCTTGCTTTAATTGAAAAAGCAAAAGCTCCAGCTGACAAAAAATACTTAATCAATATTAGAAATACAAACTATGAAGCGAACTTTCACGCGAAAGCTTTCGTAAACGGAGGACACAAGTAATGGCAAACATTCCATCAGAACTGAAGTACACAAAAGACCACGAATGGGCAAAAATTGAAGGAGATACAGCAATTATCGGTATCACTGACTTCGCACAATCTGCTTTAGGTGATATTGTTTTCGTTGAACTTCCAGAAACAGGTAAAACACTTACCAACCACCAAACTTTTGGTGTTGTTGAATCAATTAAGTCTGTATCTGATCTATTTTCGCCGCTAACGGGAACTGTATTAGAAACAAATAAAGAAGTTGTAAACGCTCCTGAGCTTTGCAATGCTGAGCCATACGGAAATGCATGGTTGATCAAAATCAAACTTAGCAATCCTGCTGAGCTAAATTCTCTACTTTCTGCGTCTGACTACCAAAATTTTCTATCTACGCTATAATTCTTTTGTAATTTAAAATTTTCGATAACTTACTCACAAGATACTTTGAAAAAAGTATTTTGTGAGTGATTTTTTCACAGCGAAAACTCAAAAAATGCTTAATTTTACGTGCAAAAATATTTCGCATTTTTTTCATACTGTGATTGATTTCTCATAAAAAATTTTACTTAAAAAAATCTTTACGAAGATTGGTAAAAACACCATACTTCTGTCTCACATTAAGAACTGATAAATAAAAATCGAATGGGATCCATACATATATGATGTCTGAAAAACAGGACGCAATTCAGCTTCTCAATACTGCAGTCATAAAAAGCAAAGAAAAAAGAATCAATGCTAGCTATGAAGACAGACTTGCGAAAACTTGCAACTCTCCAGTTATGAATGCATTACTAATTGCTGTTGACCATTTGGCCGAAGAAGAAAAAATGTCTAAGGACCAAGCTGCGATCTCAATCATTGAAACATTGAGAGAGTTAGATTCGATCTGGAACGACTACGTTCTAATGGAAGGGATCGGGAAACTGAAAGACCTTCTAAAAAACAATATCCAATAGCATTTAAGACTTTACGACAAATCCCCATTGAATTGTGGCCCTGCCGCCAACTAATAAACCTTTCGGAGGGTTTGGGAACGGGCCAGCTTTATTAAAGGACTCGATCGCTGCTTGATCGAGTTCTCTTACTCCAGAAGTTCCCTCAATCTGCATATCCACAATTTTTCCTGTTTCATCAAGAGTGACGGCCACAGATGTAATTAGGTTTTCACTTGCGGGCATTCTTCTACCTGAACGGTATAAGTTCCTAGCTTTGTCTTTAATTGAACTTCCCCAGTGCTGCTCTAGCTTCTGGCGAATGCGGTGATAAAATCCATAATACTTAAATTCTGTCGTATTTAGATTCGTCATATCTCCCAATGGAACTTCTTCTACAAAATCATTGTTTGCCGCAAGACCAGTTTTACCAACTTTACCGCGGTCTACACCTTCCGCTCCAGCAACGTTTTCACGAGCTAGTTTTTTAGTGATTTCCTCAAAAGCTTCTTGAGTCTCTTTTTCCATTTTTTCAACGTCTGCCATCTTAAATCCACCAAGATCACTTAGCGTAAGCTCTCTTTTGGCCTTTTTAGGAGGAGTTTTTGTGACTTTCGCTACTTTGGGCTCTACTTGAGCTAAAGATGTTTTAGAGCCGCCTTTGCTCCCTAATCCGGCCTCTGTAAAAGAGCCGTTTGCACGTGCAATCGTCTGACGCTCGAAAGTCTGGTCTTTTTCACCTAAAAAACGTGAAGCAACCGGACGTTCTGTTTTGCCATTTGTTTCATTGGCAACAACTTGCTTATTTTGAGCATCTTTAATGGCCTGCAACTGCTTTTTTGAGATGATTTTTACTGAATCAAACGAATTGTTTTTTTCAGTGAGTTTCGCCGCTTTTAATAATTCTGAATTAGGTGAAATAAAGTGTTGATCAGAATTGGTTTTTACCATGAATGATAAAAAACCTAAGTGAAGTGCGATTGAAAATAAGAATGAATAAGAAACTTTTTGGCGGTCAATTTTGATTAGCTTCATATTTCTTCCTTAAACTCACAAATCAGTCGTCACCCCTGACGAAACTTTATAAGGATATTATCGGAAAAAGTGACCAAAAGGTTAAGCCGGTTTTTCTTGTGAATTACCGGCCAAAACTAAAGCTCTCGTCTATTGATTTTCGAAGTACTCATCGTCACCAAGAGGTCTTGCTTTTTGAGCAGTTCCGCCTTCTTCCACTGGCATGTCCGGCATTTCTGCGTAAGACTCCAGTATAGATCCTGGTGAATTAGGTGCAACTTTGCGACCAGTTTTTCTCTCAACCCATTGTTGAGTGATTCCGGCAGGTATTGGGAATGAATCGTCACCGTATTTTCTTATTGCCGCACGCATGAACTCTTTCCAAACCATAAGTGGAGATTTCGCCCCATACTCACCGTATCCAAGAGTTTTATTATCATCAAAACCAGACCATACAGCAGTAACAACATTTGGTGTAAATCCAACAAACCATGCATCGATGTAATCGTTTGTCGTTCCAGTTTTACCACCTACGTTAGGGCCAAGCTCTCTCGCCGAACCACCAGTACCGTAAGTCACAACACCTCTTAAAAGATTCGACATTACATATGCCAGGCGTGGATCATAAACTTGTCTGCCTGTAAGGTTTCTCGTGTAAGCGTTTCCAACTTGAGTTACACCAATATCATCTGCTGATTTTGATTCATCAAGCCCAGCTGGGATCTTCATATCTTTTTCAATCTCATTGATGTTGTATTTTTTTCCATCACGATCAACAACTGAAACAATTCCCCTCGGCGTGACAAAACGTCCACCATTAGCAAAAATGGCAAATGTCGTCACCAGATCACGGGGAGAAACTCCAAACGAACCAAGAGCAATACTTAAATTATTCTCCAGCTTGGCATTGAATCCGATTCTATTGGCAAATTTTAAAATATTTCCAACACCTACTTTATCGGCAATTTTAATCGTCGGAATGTTTCTTGATTCTTCAAGTGCCTGACGGAAAGTAACAGGTCCTTTATATTCTCCATCTGAGTTCTTCGGCTTCCAGCTTGAAGCTGAATCAAACCCTGGCATTGCTTCAGGTGTATCCATAATGATACTTGAAGGTGTGTATCCATTTTCTAGGGCCGCTGCAAAGATAATTGGCTTAAAAGCAGAACCTGGTTGTCTTTTTGCCTGAACAACACGGTTGAATTTAGAAACATTATAATTACTACCACCGACATAACTTAAAATATCGCCAGTCTTAGCATCGATTGAAAAAACGGCACCCTGAACTTCTGCCACTTGATCAAGCTGGCAAAGAATATAATTTTGCTTGCGGATAAGAGCAGCGCTTTTTGATTTTGCAAGTAATGCTGTACCGTCTTTATTTAAATAAGCAGGGATCTGAACAGATTTTTTAATCATCTGAACATGGATCAAGTCTCCAACCTTTAAGATTGTCGATGGCTTTGTTACTTCCTGATAATAACCAGTATTCTCATTAATGCTTCTTTTATGGGCCCATTTAAAATAATCAAAAGGAATAATCCCTGGCGATCCGGCCAGTGAAACGTGAACCAGTCTCATTCCATCGTCAACTTTTGTAACAACGGCTTCATATTGAGTGTTGTCTTTTAGTGCGTTCGCAATGTCATCTGAAGCGGCTAACCCTGGGACAAAGCTGTCATCAGCGGCAGTCACGACTTCATCCCTTTGAGCTTCTCTCATTTTGTCATAAGCTTCTTCATCAAAATGAAATTCATAAACCTTGTCATTTTTCTCATTAATAACAAAGTATGATGATTTATTTTTGAAAAGATTCTTTCTTGATTCTTTTTCAAACTTTTCAAATTCATCATCATCAATATGAGCGAAAGGCCCTTTAAAGCCCTGACGTTTATCAATATCTTTAATTCCTCGTTTAATTTGTTCTTCTGCGATTTTTTGTAGTTCCCAATCAAGAGTTGTTTTGATTTTGTATCCATCAATTAAGAAAGATTTTTCCCCAACGGCTTCAACAACTTTTTGTCTTACCCATTCCGTAAAGTATCCGGCCTTCAATTCATCTTCATTGATACGATAAACTGTTGATTCCTTCAGAGCTTCTTTATACTGGGCATCTGTAATTTTTTTAAGAGTACGCATACGTCCTAAAACGTAGCCTTGTCTCATTCTTGCTGCATGTGGATTAACAAATGGAGAATACTTTCCTGGAGCAACCAGAAGACCAGCAAGCATCGCCGATTCTGCCACTGTCATATTCTTTAACTCTTTATTGTAGTATCCACGAGCTGCCGCTTTAACACCGTAGTATCCACCGCCAAGGTAAACCTGGTTCAGGTATAAATAGAGAATTTCTTTTTTAGTAAGTTTTTCTTCAATTCTTTGAGCAAGAATGAAGTCTTTAAGTTTTCTGGTAATAGATCGCTCTGAACTTAATAAAAGAGACTTCGCAACCTGCTGAGTGATCGTACTTCCACCCTGAACAACTCTCCCCGCTTTGAAATTGGCAAACATCGCGCGAGACAGACCCCAGTAATCGACACCTTTGTGCTCAAAAAACTTATCATCTTCTGCCGATAAAAAGGCATCAATGACTCTTTGAGGAACATCCTTCATTTCAACAATTTCTCTTTTTTCCAGACCTAATTCGGCCAGAAGGACTCCATCTTTTGAAAAGATTTGAGAGGCCAGATTAGGCTTGTAATCCTGAAGCTTATCAATCTTTGGTAAATCCAGATTGAAATATGTGAATGCCAGTGCTGCTGACATGCCTGCAAGAAGAGCAACTCCTAACAATGCGAAAACTATTTTAACGACTAAACTCTTCATTACTAATCCTTGTAAATCCTTTACTCTGCTTTCGAACCCGAAATCATTTTCTGTTGAATCAATTTTTTCAATCTGCCTGATTGTGCTTCAACATACTCTTGAGTTTTTAATAAATAGAACGCCCCATTTTCAGTTGAGTCCAAGCTCATTTTCTGAAGTGGGATTGAATAAAAATAATCAAAACCTTTTTTCTCACGAGCGATTCTTCCGGCCGCTCTTCCAAAAACACCAATCAGGTATTCATTAGATTCTTGGAAATCAAACTTTGAACCAAGAACGTCGGCACCGATAGCAAAATCCACTCCTAGTCTTTTCATAAGACCAGCATTAAAAACTTCATTTTCAAAAGCCGTTGTGTACTGAACGCCTTTTTTTCTCGGATCAATAGAGGTACTCAATTTTAAGTTAAGTAAAAGAAGCTCTCTAATATTACCTTTATCAAAATAATATGTTTTTTTAGTCTTTGAACTATAAAGAGTGATATAAAACTTTTTAACCGTATCCTGGATAGTTTTATTCTTTAGTTTTTCCAATAATAGATTATCTACTTCTTCCAACCATTCTGATTCGAAAGGACGATAATTTCTTTTCTCTTTAAAATAGCGATAAAAATTCCATTCAATCACTTCAGGGGTCATACCACTTGCATACATCGCCGCAACGATAGCTCCAAATCCAGTACCGGTGATCACCTGTGGATTGAGATTTTGTCTTTCAAGAAATTTTAAAAGAGAAACGTAGTTGATCGTACGGTACAGTCCGGGTCCAAAGCTGATTCCGATGCGTAATTTTTTTGAAACACCCTGACCAATAGTTGCTGAATCTTCAACCGGCGTGAAGATATCTCCACCTCTATCACCCAAGCGTACCGTTTCTTCGTTAGGAATGAGTTGAGGAGTAGAGCCTCCATTAATACCAATTTCATTTGGCAATCCCATATCAACTTGAGCGGGCGTATTTTGAGTTGGCTGAGTTCCTGGTGCAGGCTTTGGAGGTAATTGTTGAATTCCCGAGCAGGCCGATAAAATGACTAAAAGAGAGCAGAGAAATATTCTTTTCATCTTAGAGTTCTTCTTCTTTTAAGCTATCAGTTAGTAGTGCGATCTTTTTTTCTGCAATTGATAGTTGGTCTTTGCACTCTTTATAAAGGCGTGTTCCGACTTCAAATTCTTCCAAGCTTTTTTCAAGCGGCAATTCACCAGATTCTAATTTCGATACTATATTTTCCAGCTCTTTCAATGAATCTTCAAAAGATTTCTTTTTAGTCATTATGTGCCTCTTTATTTAGTGTTTATTTTCAAAAATTCTAAAAGCCATTGGTTGACCTTTTTAGACCTGTATCATGTGTCAAATTTTACACACCTATGGTTCTAAATTTTCCGGTTCTTCCTAATGTAATCTAACTGTAAAGATACATTATCGGGCACTTACTTGGAAGCGCTTTGAGAGGGATAATTTTACCTATGTAGGGATATTGGCACCACGCACGCTATAGTTAACTTAATAGTCATCTCAAATCGGAGGAAACTTTTGAGAGAACTTTGGGTGCCACTATCAGGCGCAATCGCTCAACAAAAACAAGTTGAGACGATCGCTAACAACGTGGCGAATGTAAACACACCAGGATTCAAACGAGACCAAGTTGTCTTTAAAGAGTACTTAGCTGCTCTGGAAAAAGGCGGGGATCAACAAGGAGTCGACCTTCCACAAAAAGAGTGGAAGCCAGAAGACTTTTATCGTTCCTACAATGCTGAAGACTCTTTCGTTAAGGTTGATGGCTCTTATACTAACCACGAACAAGGCCAGCTCACTCAAACGGGTAACTATTTTGACAATGCTTTAAGTGGCCCAGGCTTTTACGAAGTCCTGACTCCTAATGGTGTTCGTTTTTCAAGAAATGGTGCTTTTAGTATCAGCAATGAAGGAAAATTGGTTAATAATCAGGGATTTTTAGTTCTCTCTAAAGATGCCCCACCAATCGCGACTGCGGATGGATCTTTAAACCTTGCAAGCAGTCCCGAGTCGCGCGCAATTAATATCGGCACAGGAAGATTTTCAGTCAGTCTTGAAGGCGAAGTCTTTAATGGACAAAACAAAGTCGCCGATCTCGCTCTTACGGAATTCAACGATATTCATGCTCTAAAAAAAGAAGGTAACAACCTTTTTATCAATCCTGATCAGAAAAATTTAAAAGTTGGCGAATCAAAAACCAGTGTTCACCAGGGCTTCGTTGAACAATCAAACGTTAATGCCGTCAGTGAAATGTCGAACTTGATCAATGCCAACCGTAACTTTGAATCTATTCAGCGAGTGATTAAGACATACGACACAATGAGTGCAAAAGCAGTTAACGAAATATCTAAATTTTAATAGGGTGTGAGTTTTGAAAAATAAAATGACAAAAATCTTTCTGATGACAATTAGTTTGGCGACTATGCAGGAAGCGCAGGCAATGCTTAAGGCCCTTCACACGGCAGCTTCGGGAATGAGTGCTCAGGAAACCAACGTTAACACAATTTCTAACAATATCGCCAACGTTAACACCACTGGATTTAAAAGAGGTCGTACAGAAATCGATGACCTTACCTATGAAACAGTTCAAGAAGCAGGAGCAAGATCTTCGGCCTCAACAACTTACAATGTAGGAACTCAAGTTGGTTCTGGTGCAAGAGTTTCTTCAGTGAGAAAAGAATTCACTAATGGAGCTCCTCAAATCACTAATAACCCTTTTGACTTGATGATTAACGGCGATGGATTCTTTGGAGTTATCATGCCCAATGGTGAATTAAAATTCACAAGAGACGGATCATTTAATGTCGACGCTCAAGGGACATTGGTTAATAAACAAGGTTACAAAGTTTATCCAGGGTTTAGTTTCCCACCAAATTCTTCGACTGTCTCGATTTCGGAAGATGGAAAAATTGAAGCTTTCACTAAAGGTGGAGCTGCTCCTGTTGAAGTTGGTCAGATGCCACTTTTTACATTCATCAACCCAGTTGGATTAAAATCTACTGGTATGAACCTTTATCAAATTTCTCTTTCAAGTGGACAACCAGTTCAGGCCATTCCTGGAATGGATAATGCCGGGGCCCTTATGCAAGGAGCTCTTGAAGCTTCAAACGTGAGCCCAATGACAGAAATGACAGACTTGATCCGCGCTCAAAGAGCTTATGAGATGAACTCAAAAGTTATGGGTGTAGCTGATCAGATGATGCAAACAATTAACAACATCAGGTAATTTGATGAAGTATTTTTTCTCTTTTTTACTATTCACGTCTTTTAATCTTGCAGCTTCTGAGTGTGAGATTGAGCTTTTTTCTAAAATCTATCGTATGAATGCCAATCAAGCACTTCAGGCCAGAGATTTAGTTAAAGACTCTACGTGCTCACCTGAAATCTCAAACAAGCTTGCCGCTTTAGTTTCGAGCTCTGAAGGTGTTGTTGGAAGTGATTTTTTGAAAACAGAACTTCAAAAAGATTTTTCTGATGTGAACATTATCTTCACCAATAAAAAGCTTTCTTTAATGGATTTAAATTCAGCATTAAAAGACCAGCTTCTTCCCGACTCTAATCTTTTTTTCTCACAAGCAAGATCACTAAACGGAGTTTCGACTCTTGGTCTTTCTGAAGGTGAACAGATGAGAGCGGTTTGTGACTCTTGCCAGAGTTTCGGTGAGAAAAATATTAAAATAGATATCGCTAATGTTGTTTCAAATACAAACAGAACTCTGTGGTTTGCTTCAAAAATCATGGCAAAAATTAAAGTCGTAAAGGCAAAGCGCAACATCAGCTTTCAACAAAAGACTCTTGATGCAAGCGATTTTTACTTCGAAGAAGTTATGACGACATCTCCGGAAAATGCTCTGACAACTTTGGATAATATTGGCTTTTATAAATCCAACAAAACCATTGTTCAAAATGCTGTTGTTTCAAACCTGGATTTGCAACCGGTCAATCTTGTTAACTATGGGACACCTGTAAGTGTCACTTTGGTAAGCCAAAACATATCTCTTCAAAAAACGGCGATGCCTCTGCGCTCTGCCCGTTTCGGTGAAGTTATCGAATTAAAAGGTCCTAATAATAAAAATATAGCTGGAAAAGTTGTCGACTTTAACAAAGTGGTGATCGAACTATGAAAATTACAACCCTGATTCTTTTATCTTCTCTTACTCTTCTTACTTCTTGTGGATCTTTCATTGATGGAATGTACAGGGATTTAGACAATCAGGAGCGTGTCGCGGCCGATGAGCAGGAAGAAAATACAGCTTATCCAGATCAGTTTGATCAATACAGAAAAAATACAAAAAGAAGAACATCTTCTGTTTACAATAAACCAGGAAGAAATCGTGGCGAAGTTTCAACTAATAATCAAAAATTAGTTGCTCCAGAAGTAAAAAGACAATATCAGGATGAAAGAGTTGCTCTTAAGAGAACAACGGCCAGTGACCTGACTGATAACGGAAATGATGGAAGTCTTTGGGGAACTGGGGACTCTAACGCTTTCTTATTTGCCACAAGTAAAAATAAAAGCTCAGGGGATATTATTCAAATTGATGTTTTACCAAAACTTAGAAATGAAATCACGCTTGAATTAAAACGCGCTTTTCCTGATAATCCATACGAAACTGAAAAAGCAGCGGCGTCAGCTACTACGCCAACAACTACTGCTGCAGCGGGAGCTCCAGGGGCCACTGCTGAAGCTGGAAATGATACAGATAAAATTTCAAGTGTTGTAGTAGAAGAAATTAACCGCGAGCACTTGTTAATTAAAGGTAGAAAAAACGTTCTTTTCAAAAACAGAAAGAGAATGGTTGAAGTTCAGGCCTTAGTTTCAAGAAAAGATATTTTAGACAATGATTCTATAAGTTCAGACTCGATCCTTGAATCAAACGTTACGGTTGTGAGGTAATTAATGAAAGTTACAGCTATTGCACTTTCTCTTCTCTTGGCGACACCTACGTTTGCTGCTCCTTCGAGATTAAAAGATATCGTGAGCGTAAAAGGTGTTCGTGAAAACCCAATTATCGGTTACGGACTTGTTATTGGCCTAGCTGGAACTGGTGACGGTGGTGGTGAAATTACCAACACATCACTTAAAAAAATGTTTGAAAAATTAGGGTTAAACCCTAAGTCAGAAGTAAGTTCAAAAAACGTTGCTGCAGTTGTTGTTACAGCTAAGCTTCCAGCGTTTGCCCGCGTAGGACAAAAAGTCGATCTAATTGTCTCTAGTATTGGTGATGCTTCTTCTCTAGCTGGTGGAACACTGTTAGTGACTCCCTTAAAAGCTGGTGACGGAAACATCTACGCTGTAGGTTCTGGTCCACTTTCAATTGGTGGGATGAAGAAAGGATCTAAGTTTGCGACAACGGCCACTCTTCCAGGTGGTGCGACTGTTGAAAAAGAAGTTATTACTGAGTTCGAAAAAAAGAACTCTCTGAGATTAAGTCTTAACTATCCAGATTTCACGACAGCTGCTCGAATTGAAAAAGTTATCAATGAAGAGTTGGGCGGTAAATTTGCTTCAGCAAAAGATGCAACGACGATCGATTTAATTGTTCCTAATCAGTACGAAAGAAATGTGGTTCAGTTAATGGCCATCATTGAAAACTTCAAAGTGAATACTGATTCAGTAGCTAAAATCGTCATCAATGAAAGAACCGGAACAATTGTGGCCGGTGGAGACATTATGGTAAAACCAGTGGCCATCAGCCATGGCGACCTGACAGTCGAAGTAAAAGGTGAAGGAGATGCAAAATCCGCTAAGCCTGGAAGCATTTATTATATGGAAAAAGGAACATCGTTGAGTGATTTAGTCAAAAGCTTAAATGCTTTTGGTGTAGCTCCGGATGACTTGATATCTATCTTTCAAACACTTAAGCGCGATGGTGCTCTTGTGGGTGAGATTGAGTTGATTTAGAAACCTTAGGGTTTGTAAATTTTATATCTAGCATTCATCCCCTCATTGGTGATAAAATTTTTAAGACTTATAACTCATAAACTTAGGAAGAGTACCAATGAGTGACCCCAAAATAAACAATCTCCCGGTTACACCCGGCATTTCCGTCAACAAACAAGTGAAGCCAAGATCAGTGAATCAAGGCCCACAAATTGATGACCGCGAATACATCCCAAAACAATTTAAAGAAGTTGCTGCCAGCATGGAACAGCAGTTTGCTGAGATGATGCTCGATCAAATGAGCCGTACAGTGGACGAAGCTGAGTCTGAAAGCGGCGGGATGGGAATGGACTACTACAAGTCACTTCAAAAAAGTGAACGTGCCAAAACCATGACAGATCAGAACAATTTAGGCCTGCAAAATATGATTTTGGATCAGATCTATCCCAAAAGGATGCGAAATGAGATGGCCCTGAAGCAATACGAGGCCCAAAACAACCGTATCCACCATAATTTGCCTAGCTATAAAATTGACAGAAAGGTTGATACAATAGAGATGGGGAAGAATGATTCTACCCCAGTTTCCGACGAAAAAGCTCTTGTTGGAACGAAAGAAGACGGAGGCTTGCTATGAGCAAAATCGACAGCACATCATCTCGCTCAATTTTCCTTCCTAACAAACGCGAAAGCAGCAAGGTTGGATCAACTGGCCTGCAAAGAAATTCAGACGTAAGAAGAGATGAGCTTGAGACGTTTTCAAAAAACGATTCTAAAGTGGAAATCCCTGATGCAATTAAAGACTTCTCTCGCATTAAAAAAGTAGCAGACGCTGCTCCTGCGATTGATAACACAGATAAAATCGCAAGATTAAAAGCGCAAATCCAAGCAGGAACTTATCAAGTTGATGCTGGTGATTTAGCTGACAAAATTATGGAACAAGAGTTCTAAAAGACTCTCCTACTGTAATCGATATCTAGGATGGATCATCGAATGAAAGAAAAACTGGCCTCATTATATTTTCAGGTAACAAGCGTTTGGAAACAGTTTTGCGAAGAGCACAACGAACTTTTCAATTTAACTTGTGATGAATATTCGCTTCTACTTCAAAGTGAATTAGAACTTCTTGAAGAAAAAATCGCAGAAAAAAATGAATGCATCAAAAGAATCGGAACTCTTGAACTGGTTCGCCGTGATCTAATTAAAGAATTAAACGACTTATATCCAGGTAAAAACATCGATAGTGTATCGGAACTTTTAACTGTGATGTCTGAATATGAAGTAGAGAGCAACCAAAAGCATCTATTTCGCTTTAATGCCCTTCTGATCGATATTATCGAGAAGATCCAGGCACAAAATAAACGCAACCAACTTTTTATTAATAAAGCACTACACTCACTTCAGCAAATCCGTCTTGAAGCGTCTGGGAAGAAAAACTTCTCTACGTATTCAGCGCGAGGCTCAGCTGTCAGTACGAGCACTTAAGGAGAAGATGTGGCTGACTTATTAGGCATTGGTAGATCCGGTCTTAACGTTTCAAAGAAAGCGCTTGAAGTGACTGGTCACAACTTGTCTAACGTTAACACTGAAGGATTCTCTCGTCAGAGAGTTATGCAGTCTACTGCTATTCCTGTTTCTGTAGGTGGATTTGTTCAAGGAACCGGAGCGAAAGTTGATGGCGTAAGACGCTTTAACGATGAATTCATCGATAAACGCTTAAGTAATGCCTTAGCTAACAATAAATTCTACGAATCAAGAACTGAGAACCTGGAGCAAGTTGAAAGTATCTTCAACGAACTTGATCAGGATGGATTAAATCAGGTCTTAAACAAATTTTTTAACTCGTTCAGAGAATTAGCTAACCAGCCAGAAAACGAAACTATCAGATCGGTAGTTAGAGATACAGCGAACCTGGTTATTAAAGACTTCCACCGTATTCGTGGAACACTGGATACTCAGGCATCTAACATTGACAGAAAAATTCAAAATTCAGTGGCCGATGTTAATCAGCTCTTAAATCACATCGCTGATCTAAACGGAAAAATTACAAGCATTGAAGTCGCTCAAGGTGAAACTGGTGATTTACGTGACCAGCGTGATATCGCTCTAAGAAATCTTTCTGAACAGTTCAAAATCCATACTTATACGGATGAAAAAAACCGCTTTGTCGTCACTGCCCAAGGTATCGGTACACTTGTTACAGGTTTACATGTGCAGGAGCTTGGAACAATTTCAAAAAACAAAGACGAATCAAGCAATAGTATGAACGGCTCTATTGAAGTCGTGCTTAAAGATCGTCCTTCACAAAAAGTTACTGATAAGTTCCAGGGTGGTATTATGGCCGCCATTATCAAAGTAAGAAATGAAGACTTAAAAAAATTACAAAATGATATTGATAGTATCGCCTATCAGTTTACGACTTCAGTAAACACCATTCACCGTCAGGGATTTGTTAACCGTCAAATCACAATCGGCGCTGATGGGAAACCTTCAGTCATGGACAGCAAAGGCTTAACAACTGGTTTGGATTTCTTTAAGCAACCACTTTCTGTTGAAGAGGCCGGGAATGCTATTGATCTATCAGATGCAGTAAAAAAAGACCTTAGTAACATTGCTGCGGCCGTAGCTCCAAATGCTCCGGGTGATAACCGTGTCGCGATCGCTATTTCTAAACTTCAGCACGAAAGAATCTCTGGTGATGGAGACATCACTTTAGAAGAAAAATATCTGCAGACAATCGGTAGTATCGGTCTTGAGACTGGTAAGGCGCGACTGGATGCTGAGCAATCAACAGGAATTCTTGCTCAGGCCACAAGCCTAAGAGAAAGATTAACTGGTGTTTCAATAGATGAAGAAACTGCCAACATGGTTCGTTTTCAGCAAGCTTATCAGGCTTCTGCTAAAATCATGCAAGCAGCAGATGATATGTTTAAAACAGTATTAGAATTAAAGCGCTAATAGGTAAGAATAAAAAATGACAAGAGTTTCTGAAAATAGTTCATCAGCATCTTTAAAGTACGCTCTCAATAAAACGAAAGCGAAGGTTGAAGATCTGCAACTTAAGGGTTCAACTCTTAAGCAGATAACTA
Source organism: Bacteriovorax sp. (assembly GCA_040376855.1). Lineage (GTDB taxonomy): Bacteria > Bdellovibrionota > Bacteriovoracia > Bacteriovoracales > Bacteriovoracaceae > Bacteriovorax. Next base: position 9,906 of record JBEIPV010000021.1, on the reverse strand, counting down.
AGCCTTCAGACAACCCGGTTTCCAATGTTGAAGCGATGTCGCTGACATCGGCCACTAACGACAATCTACAATATTTAAAAAATGCTGACTTCGCTCTGCTTAATTTAAGTGTGAGTGAAAAATCTATTGAAGAACTTACTGACATTATCGTAAAGGCCAAAGAAATTGCAATTGCTCAGTCATCTGACTTCTTCAATGCTGACGTTAGAAAAAACGTCGCAAACGAAGTGCAACAGCTTTACAACCAGGCGCTAGCGATAGCGAATAAGAAAGTTGGTATTAAGCATATCTTCTCTGGGACAAATACGCTGACAGTTCCTTTCGATGGGACTGGTGGATATAAAGGCGACACAAACCACATCTCGCTTGAAGTTTCGAGAAATTTCTTTGTTCCCATCAACCTTACGGGTGAAGAAGTTTTTTACAGCAGTGCCGATACCAGTAAAGCTGAAAATCCACTGGAAAACTTTGAGCAGTTTAAAGATGCTCCTACTGTTAAACTTAATCGTGAATTGGCCTCAGAAAATTCGGAAACTGCAGAAGTTGATCCGGAAGAAGCTAAGTTCAAATCGCGAGATAATATTTTTTCTCAATTACAAGCACTGACGAGCGCCCTAGAAAACAACGACCCACAGATGGTTCAGGGGCTTTTGGAAAAATTCGACAATACAGTCAGCAGGCTTGTTACACTTAGAACGCGAATTGGTTCGATCACTAATTCAGTAGAATCTTCTAAGGTGAATCTTGGCTCAGAGAATATTGATCACGCTTCCAGACGCAGTGCTCTTGTTGACGCAGACGTTACTGAACTTTTCTCGGATATAAACAAGCAGCAAGCGGTTTTGAAAACAACTTACCAAGCAAGTCAGGGTCTTATGAATCAAACCCTAATGGACTTCTTGCGTCGTTAATTCTTATACTCAAAAAGCAGCAAGTCATTATCCGTAAATAAATAAGTTTTTACTTGCATTTTAATTATGCTAGTAATATATGAAGCATTGCAGACCGAAACAGGAAAGTTTTTCGGTCCAGTTAGGCTGAGGTTGTATTATGCTCGTGTTGACAAGGAAGCTAGGCGAAAGCATCGCGATTGACGATCACATTAAGATCGTTGTTGTTCAGATCAAAGGTAAACAAGTTAGACTTGGTATCAAAGCGCCACCAGAAACAAAAATTCACAGAGAAGAGGTCTACAAGGCCATTCAAGATCAAAATACTGAGGCGTCCCAAGCCGATTTAAGCTCAATTGCTGATTTAGCCAATGAGTTGAATAAGAAGTAATTTCCCACTTGCACTTTTGCCCCTACGGCTGTTAAAATCTTTGTATAGAGGTCGGGTATTCGACTTATTGCAAAAAGCGGAGGCTTTAACAGTGAAAATCACAACTACTAGATTTGGCGAACTAGAAGTCGACAAAAAAGACATTATCGAGTTTACAGAAGGTTTACTTGGTTTTGAAAATCTAAAAAAATTCTTTATCGTAGATCCAGGAGATCAAACGTTAATCCTATGGCTTCAATCAACTGATGATGCAGCTACTGCATTCCCAATTATTGAACCAAAGATTTTTCAACCAAACTACATGGTAAAACTTCTTCCAGTTGAACTTAACAGTTTAGCTCTAGAAAATTTACAAAATGCTAGCGTATACACTGTTTTGACAATTCCTCAAAACGTTACTGAGATGTCAGCGAACTTAAAAGCGCCGGTTATCATCAATAACAAGACGAAAATGGCGAGACAAATTGTTCTTCAAGATTCAAAACTTGAAGTGCGCTTCAAAATGTATATGGACCTTAAGAAATATATTGTTAACTACTCTAACAATGTTTCAGACGATTCTAAGAGAACAAATGTTTCTGCAACGTCGAGAGAAACTTCTGGACCAGCTGTTGTTTCAGCTCCAGCAACTACGACGACAACAAAAACTAACTCACCTGAGGCTAACTAGTTTTCATTCAAATTACACAAATAAAAAGCCTTCGTAAGAAGGCTTTTTTTTGGTTTAAATTTTAAAAATTTTGAGATTAAATGCGCGTTTCTGTCGCTGTCTTTGACAGGTTCATATACATGCTGGCCTCTGCGTGGAATGGATCTTTAATAAGTACCTTCTCCCACTCTGCTTGTGCTTCTAAAACATTGCCGTTTCCGTAATGGATAACTCCAAGAGCGATTCTCGCTGGAGCGTAAGATGGCTCTTCGTTCTTTAAATTTCTAAGTTCTTCAATCGCTTTAGCGATGAAGCCTTTTTTCGCATAAACTTTTGCAATTTTGATTCTTGCTTCAAGATTTTCCGGGTCTAAACCAATAACTTTGTTGAACTCAAAAAGAGCTTCATCATAACGGTTATATGACAGGTAAAGATCGGCGATTTCATAGTGTTTTGAAGCAAACTTTTTGTTGATGTGTTTGTCTTCCATCAGGCCTGAGCCTTTATTTTTTCCCTTCACTCTTTCATTGGCCGTATCAAAAACTTTTTTAGCGTCTTCGTATTGACCGATGTCATTGTAAAGAACTGATAAGCTGATAGCTGCATCAGTGTGTTCTGGATTTAGGTTTAAAACTTTTGTGAAAGCTTTAATCGCCTTACCGATTTCACCATTGATATGAAAAATGTTAGCGAGTAAAAAAAGTGCATCCACGTTACGGTCATCAGATTCGATGATTTCGTTAAGCACGACTTGAGCTTTTTTGTATTCTTGTTTATCAAAACATTCGCGAGCAGTTTTTAGTAATTGTTCGTTGTTTGAAGCGTACATATAACCTCAGTCTTAGTTCGTTTTATTTAGTTTTTCTGCTGACTCTGCAATACGGGCCATGATGCGAGGACGTTCCTGCTCATCTTTTAGTGTTACTAAGATATCTTCGTAACGAGCTTTTGCTGCAAAGTAGTCTTTTGTTTTGAAATAAAAATCTGCAATATAGATTTCTTTTTTCTCAAGCATATCGTTAATTAAATTAATTCTTGATTGAGCGTCTTTTACATATTCTGTATTTGAATAAGTCGAAATCAATTCTTCGTAATACTTAATCGCTTCAACTCCCGCTGATAAATCGCGGTCATATGTCGCTGGCAATTGACGAAAGAATGATTCTGAAATTCTAAAAACAACATAACTTAGTTGTTCATATTTCGGGTGAAAATCACGGAATAGAATATAAGCGGCCGCTGCTTCAGCGTAGTTTTCTTGAGAAAATAAAATATCTGCCTGCATAAGTTCAGCACCAGTTGCGTAAAAGCTGTATGGGTACTGTGAACGAATAGCATTTAGTTTTTCAGTCGCCTGAATATAACGAGATTTACTTACTAATTCTTTAGCTTCCTTAAAAAGGACTTCAGCTTCTGTCTGTCCTTCAGGTCTTTTTGTCGCACATGAAATCGCAAGAAGTGTTAGGGCCAAAAGTATTAATTTCACAAACTTCAATTGAGAGCTCCAAGCAGGGTTTTGTTTAGCAAAATCCTATCATCTGGAGCGCTCAGTGTAAATTTCATTGTAAATTTCTGTAATAATAAGTTTGATCGCGGCAACTACCGGAATAGATATTACCATCCCTGTAATTCCTGCATAGTGTGACCCAACGATAACACTGATTGCAACGATCATAGGGTGAAGATTGACGATTTTTGAAACTAAAAATGGGAAAACAAAAAAGACATCAACTGCGTTTGCAACTGCATAAAGAACTAAGACAGCTCCCATTTCAGGTGAAGTCATTCCATGCTCACCCATCGTCAAAATAATGGCCGGGATAATACCTAAAACCGGACCGACATAAGGAACAATATTTGTTAATCCAGCAACGAATCCCAAAATGACCGCATTACTGACGTTCATGATTAGAAGCCCGGCCGTAATAATTCCACCAACAATGACGGCTTCAACAAACTTAGCAAAGAAGTAATCCCCTAGCTGGCGGTTAAAAACGTGCATGACGTAATAGAATCTTTCAAAAATTGTATTGGGAGTGAAACTTAAAAAAGTTTTTTTAAAATTGTCCCCATCTCTGATGATAAAAAATGTAAAAAAGGGAACGAGAAAAATCCACTCTAGTAAAGTTGCCAGATAGTTTGGAAGTTTAACGACAAAATCGCTTGCCCATGATTCGATCTGGGCCAGAGTTTGAAAGATGTATCCATCTGCGACTTCATGGCCAGTCTTTGCTTTGATGAACTCAGTAGCAATCGTGTATTGCTTGATTACATAACCTTCGATTTGCGGAATCGAATACTGAATATCCTGCGTCTGCATTGAAAGAACCGGGATCACTTTAAACAGAGGGATTCCTACAAAAAAAGCAAGAATGATAAAGACGACAACTGTCGCTTTCGTCTTGCTTAGTCTAAATCTCATCAACCAGTTTACAATCGGAGTAAGTGCCAGCGCTAAGATATAGGCCAGTGACAATGGGATAGAGATTCTCGGCAAAGTTAAAACTAGTGCACAAAATAACACGAGAATAACAGTGAAAAATCCCAGCTGTATTTTTACAATATTTTTTCGATTGCTTAGAATCATTTACTCTCTACTTGTTTTTCGGCCATTTGTCTTTCTAATTTCCTTAGACGGCGGCTTAGTTTGCTCGCCTCTTCAGATAAGTTATAAAGGCGGTCAGCAAGAGCAAGAGAGATTGATTGGATCAATTTAGCTGCAATGACAGGGTGATTTTCAATAAGGTGCTCAAGGTCTGGTTTAAAAATTCCTACTAGCTCACAAGGAGTTTTAGCAATCGCCGTAGCTGATCGTGGGTTTCCATCCTGTAATAAGGCCATCTCACCAAAGTAACTAAATTCATCTAAGATAAGAAATTTTTCTTCGCCAACCTCATTTCCATAATCAGCTTTACTTAATTCAATCAGACCTGAGAAAATAAAATAGAATCCAATTCCGATTTCACCTTCGCGAAACACGACATCACTTTCATGAAACTTACGACTGTGCATAAACTTAGCAAGAATACGAAGCTCGTTATCTGAAAAGTTTTTTAGAAGCTCTACGTTTCTTAAAAATCTTGGGATTGAGTCTCTGCGAACTTTACTCAATGGATTGGCCATCCAAAGGTATTTCATCATACCGAAATCAATTCTCTTTGAGAGACTGTTGTCTTTTGTACCAGATTCTTTGACTTCTTTTTCGTACGACGAGCTCATTTATGTATCTCCAGAGGAAACTAATATAGTCCTAATTGATCTTTGCTTATCCATCCTGAAAGTGAGATTGGAAATTCGATGTAAAACCACCCGTCTTTTAATTGTCCTAAAACAACTTTGGAACCTGCGCGTACTTTTCCTTTTTCGCTGAAAATCTTTGAAGGTCCTTCATAAAGAGGAACTTCTTTTAGTACCACGGCATAATTAATATTTTTTACATAGAAGTTTGAAACGAGAACTGGAGTCAACGAAAGGAGCATGACAACGACCATGATCCATTTTTTTTGAATTTTCTTAAGCCTGATCATAAGTGTGAAGATGAGAGCTAAAAAAAGAGTCATTGAAAAATAACCGGCCATTGGAATCGATGTCATGGTGCTTACCACTTGATCCGGGAGGCTAGTTGAAGTGCTTAAATCATCTACTTGTAACTGAGATTTTACGAACGTCAGGTTATTCAAAGAAGAACTATTGATATACCCTTCAGCAATGGCCTTTTCTAAATGAAATCTTGCAGTGGCCTGGTCTCCCATTTTTGAATAAACAGTTCCTAAGTTATAGTGAAAGATACCTGACTCAAATTGTTTCTTATTATCAAGTAAATACTGTGCTGCGCCCTTATAATCTTTCTTTAAATACAGCTCATCAAAAGTCGATTTTGACTGAGATGCAGAAGCTGTTTTAACAGCTTCAGAAAGAGGCTTTCTTTGAATGCCTTCAGATGGCAATGTCTTGGGTGTTATGCTACTATTTTTCATAAATTAATTATCTCACGGGCCCTAGAGTTTGCAAGAGAGAAAAAGTATTCTTTTCAAGTCAAAATTTTAACAATTAAAGGAAACGGACATGACTATTGGAGTTCAATCAACCGATATTAACGAGCATTTTAATAAGCTTTTCACGGCCATTTTATTAGAGCAACAGAAGTTCGATAAAATTAAGCCTGCAGATGAAGATAAAAAAGAACTGCTTACGCAAAAATTAAAAGAATACGAATCGCTTAAAGGGCGTGGATTCTTTTATCCGTTCATGGCCTCAGGACGTGGGCACGGACCTTTTGTTGAACTTATCGATGGCTCTGTAAAATTAGATCTAATCAACGCTATTGGTGTGAACCTTCTTGGCCACTCTCACCCGATTTATATTAAGGCAAACTTAGAAGCTGCTACATCAGACACCATGATGTGTGGAAATCTACTTTCTTATCAAGAGCCGTATGAACTAAGTAAAGTTCTTCTGGACTCTGTTAAAAAATCTCGCTTAAAACATTTTTGGTTTTCATGTTCAGGATCGTTTTCAAACGATACAGCTCTAAAAATCCTTTGGCAGAAAAAAGCTCCCAACTACCGCTTGATCGCTTTCCAAAAATCATTTGCTGGGCGCTCGATTGCTATGCAAGATGTAACTTACAATCCAGCTTACAGAGAAGGGATGCCAAAATCTGTTCAAGTTGACCACGTTCCTCACTACAATTCTAAAAATCCAGAAAATGCGATTAAAGAAACAATCGAAGCATTGGATAACTTGATTGCAACAAATGGAAACGTTTATTGTGGATTAACAATTGAATTGATTCAAGGTGAAGCCGGATTCATTTTTGGAACTAAAGAGTACTACAAAGCAATTTGTGAGTGGTCTAAAAAGCATGGTATCTATGTTTGGATCGATGAAGTTCAATCATTCACACGTACAACTGAAATGTTTGCTTACCAAATGTTTGAGCTTGATGAATACGTAGACGTAGTAACAATCGGTAAAGTTCTTCAAGCTGCTGGAACATTTTATACAGAAGAATTAAATCCCAAAGCAGGTCTGATCGCTGGAACATTCAACGGATCAATCGCTTCATTAAACGCCGGTAAAGCAACAGTGAGATATCTTTCAGAAGGCAACTTCTACGGAGAGAAAGGTCGAATTAAAGACCTGGAAAGCAAGTTCAAAGCTAAGTTTAAAATGCTCGCAGAAGGAAGCTGTAAAGGAAAAATTCCTTATTACGGTGGAATCGGTACGATGCTATCTTTTGAAGTTGGCGATGGTGCACTTGAAACAACAAATAAATTTATGAAAAAACTTTTCGAAAATGGGATCATTTCGTTTTCTGCCGGGAAAGAGCCAACGCGTGTTCGTTTCCTTCTTCCACTGGCATTACTAGACGAACATATTGATCAAATTTTTTCTATTGTAGAAAAAACTATTCTCGAGACAATTAATTAGGATGTTTTATGTATATTCTTAGATCTGCAAGCTTAAATGACCTTGATGATCTTTACGATTTAAGTCAACTCATGCTCTTTATCAATCTTCCACCTGATAAAGAGATCCTTAAATCTAAAATTGAAAGCTCGATTAAAGCTTTTACTAAACCTTCTAAGAAGCTTTGGGAAAACTATTACCTTTTTGTGCTGGAAGATACAAAAGCACAGAGGATTGTCGGAACATCTATGATTCATGCCCAGCATGGAACAGAAAATGAGCCACATTACTTCTTTTCAGTATCACAAGAAAATAAATTTTCAGCTTCACTAAACACTGGATTTATCCATGGAACATTGAAGCTCGGACTTGATACGAATGGCCCATCTGAAATTGGTGGACTTATTCTTGATCCGGAATGCAGAAAAAGTGAAAAGAAGCTTGGGAAACAACTTTCTTTCGTGCGTTTTTTATATATGGGAATGCACCCGGAGTTTTTTAAAGATACGATTCACTCTGAGTTAATGCCCCCATTTGATAACGAAGGGCATGCTCCTTTATGGGAAGCCATTGGAAGACGTTTTTTAAATCTTGAGTATCATGAAGCTGATATTCTCTCGAGAAGTAACAAAGAATTTATTTTAAGCCTTTTCCCTTCAGATACAATTTACATGACTCTGCTTCCAATCGAAGCAAGAAATGCGATTGGTAAAGTCGGTGAAGAAACGGCCCCTGTAAAAAGAATGCTTGAAGGCATTGGCTTCAAGTATACAAATGAAGTGGACCCTTTTGACGGCGGACCTCACTACAGGGCCAAACTAAAGGACATCACTCCCGTAAAGGATATGTTTGAAGTTGAAATTTTAATCCGCGACTCAATCATTAAAAGTGATCAGGATTCAATCCTTGCCAGTCTTCCAACCGGAACAGGAGAATTTAAAGCAGCACTTATTACTGGAAATTTAAATAAAGGAAATCCGGCGAAATTTATTATTGATCCGGAAGAAGCAAAAGAACTAGGTTTGACAGAAGATTTTAAAACTTTCGCAACTTACCTGTAGGTGTAACATGACAAAATATAAGATTCTTGGAAATTATTACAACAATGCTTTCAACCTTCCAGCCACGACTGGGCCTTTAGCGGTAGAAAATATCATTAAAAGGTTTTGCCCTGCTGATACAAGTCTTGCTCTTTGGGAAGCCCCTGTTGATTACCGTGACGTAGACCGCGTTGTTGAATCAGCAGTTGCTGGTTTTAAAACGTGGAGAAAACTGACTCAAGAAGAGCGCAACAATTACCTTAAAGCTTACCAGGCCGAAGTCAAAAAAAGACAAGAAGAAATCGCATTAGCGATCGCTTACGAAACAGGAAAGCCGCTATGGGATTCTAAAACTGAAGCCGCTTCAGTTGTTTCAAAAGTAAATGTAACGATTGAAGACTCACTTCCAAGAATTTCTAATAAAACAATTGATGGAATTCTTCCAAAGACGAACGGTCACATTGTTTATAAGCCACTTGGACCGAGCTTAATCATCGGGCCATTCAACTTCCCATGCCATCTAGCGAACGGACAAATCTTAAGTTCACTGGTTGCTGGTAACTCGATTATCTTCAAGCCAAGTGAAAAAACTTGTTACTCTGCTCAGCTAATGATCGAATGCTTTCACGCTGCGGGATTCCCTGCTGGTGTTATCAACATGATCCAGGGTGATGGAGAGGTTGCTCGTCGTTTAACAAAAGAAAAGGCCATTAAAGGTGTTTTCTTTACTGGTTCAAAAGAAGTTGGAAAAAAGATCCTTGAAGTGACTCATCACGATCTTGGAAAACAAGTTTCGTTAGAGCTTGGCGGAAAAAATACAACAATCCTTCACAGCGATGCCAACCTTGATCACGCTCTTCAAGAGCTTTTAAAGTCGTGCTTCCTGAGCTCAGGACAAAGATGTACGTCAACTTCGATTGTAGCGATTCACAGAAGTCTTCAGGCTTCATTTATTGAACGCTTCCACGACATGGCAAAAAAAATCATCATCGATCACCCGGTAGAGTTCACACGTGAACCATTCATGGGCCCGCTGGTTGATCAAAGTGCTGTTGATGCTTACTTATTATTCATGGGAATGGCAAAACGCGAAGGGATTCAAGAAATCATGCGCGGAAAGCAATTAGATAAAGCAAAAAAAGGGCACTACGTCAGCCCATCAATTCACCTTGCTGAAAGATGGAATAACGACAGCATGTTCCTTCACTCAGAAATTTTTGGGCCAAACGTAACGTTTATTCCATACGACACAATCGAAGAGGCCATTGGAATTGCCAATGCTACTGAATATGGACTAGCAGCTGCGGTTTTCACAAAAGACCCTGCGATCTTTAAAATGTGTGTGGAAGAAATTGATTCTGGTCTGGTTAACTTTAACCGCTCAACGGTTGGGGCTTCCGCGAAGCTTCCATTCGGTGGTGTGAAGAATTCTGGAAACTATCACCCAGCTGCACTTACTACAATCGATGCATGTGTTTATCAAATGGCATGTTTAGAAGTTTTAGGTGATGAAGCAGATGATAT
>JBEIPV010000138.1:0-7102 GCA_040376855.1 Bacteriovorax sp. | reverse complement strand
TTGTGATTATTTTTTGGTGTATGACCTGCATCTAGAAAGGCCCTTGCTGATCCAAGTGTCGGGTGACCTGCAAACTTCATTTCTGAAACTGGGTCAAAGATTCTTAATTTGTAATCGGCCTTAGGATCAGTTGGAGGAAGTACGAAAGTCGTCTCTGATAAGTTCATCCAATTGGCAATTTTCTGCATCTCTTCGGTTGATAAATCTCTACCTCCAAAAAACACCGCAACAGGATTTCCTCGCATTGCACTTTTTCCAAACACATCAACTTGGAAGTATTTTTTATCTTCTAAGAACATTTTAATTTCCTCAATCACTCCTTCGCGCGAATGATGTTATAAACTTCATCAATAATAAATCGCTTATATGTGCCAGGCCTTTTTTTGTTGCCTCCAATATAATTTACCATCAACGCTTCTTTCCTGTCTTCATCAAGCCATGCCACAAAAATAGCACTATGCTCGGATTCACTGAATGAGTGATTCACAAAATACAACCAATCCCCAGATTGAATGAGGTCTGAATGAACATATGGCCCTTGAAATTTACTTTTATAAATCGTGTCTCTTTGTTTTGCCGAGTATCCTGCTCGGTCATAGACCGCATTGATATAGTTCCAACACCCACCGACAAAGACATCCTGATTGGCGATCATGGATCTTGAAACTTCGAGAATTTTCCGACCACTGGCCGTGGCCCCTGATTCAGCGAGATCTAAAATCTCCTCAACGTTCTCAATTTTATCGAGTCTATTCCCACGTGCTGAAGCACAAGAAACCAAGCTTGCCATAAGGCAAAAGATCAGAAGTATTTTATTCATTAGATTATTTTAAACTGAATCAAAATCGAGTCAATCAGGGGGAATTTGTTTAACATAGGGCCACAGTCTACTGGTAGCTTTTCCATTTATAGATTAAAGTAGAGTGATGAAAAAATTCTTTCTTTTTACATGCCTTACATTAGTGGCACAACCGGCACTTGCTGATTTTGCCGACAGTATTGCAAAAGTTATCTTTCAAAAGAAAGTTGATCAAACTTATGAGAAGGCCATTTTATGTAGTCCGCTTGAAAGAGATGCTAAATCTTCAATGGATGTTAATGATTGGATTAAAATTCAACCACCTCTTCCCTCGTGGCAATTGTTAGCTGATATTGAACAGACAGCAAAAGAAGCAAGAGACTATGCTCGTTCAAAAGGTGGCAATGATAAAATCCTTCATTGCCTGGCCGGATGTTTTGTCGCGAATAAATTAGATTATAAATCTGCTGTTTTAGTTGGATGGTATAAAGAATTATCAGATGCGAGTGATTGCTCAAAAAACACTTCGTTTGAAAAGAAAGATTACGATGCCACAATTAAGGGTGCTCGTGCTGGACGTGACGGTCTTAAGTGCGAGAGTTTTTGTAAGAAAAAATAGCCTTGCGATTACAGTGAGATACACTGTTGAGAAAAATCCATCTAGAGTAGATTTTTCTCAACATTCAGCAGGAGGCAGTTTAGGTAGAGTAAGGCCGGAGGTGTCTTATGAAGCTTACTCTAACTTTATTTTTAATCATTATCAGTGCTCCGATTTATGCAGCTCGAGGCCTGCCTGACGATTGTCCTACGCAGAAAACACAACGCCCTATTCGTGAGCATATAGGAAGACCTATTCCCTGGTTGATTTCTCTTGATCCCGATACATTTCATAATAATGAATTTAAAACAACTCCAACCGGCATCATCATTGATACAAGCTGGAAAAATGCTGTTTATGATTTCGCATTAAAAAATGTACAACACCCATCATGGGGAATTAATCATTCAGAACGCAATTATCAACTAACAAAAATCCTTGCTGAAAAAGAGAAAGTAGAAATTGATACAGATATTTTATTTGCGGCCAGTTTCTTACATGATTTGGGAGGCCTTAAGAATTTTGAAATACTTGGAGTCGACCATGCTGTTCGTTCGGCAGAACTGGCAGAGAAGCTTTTAAAAGATGCCGGTTTTCCAATGGAAAAATGGCCAGTCGTGAAAGAAATTATTCTAGGCCACACTTATTATACGGGAATTCCTACCAATAAAGTTGCACAACTCTTTCGTGATGCAGATGTTTTAGATTTCTTAGGAACAATTGGAGTGGCTCGCATTCTGGCCATTACACAAGAAGAAGGAACAAGTGATTCAACTCTAAAACCAACCATTGATATTTTGAAGAGCTTTTCCAAGTCTATGGGTAGTAAGTGTATCAGTGAAGCTTGTAAAGAAATGGCCAAACCAAGACAACTTGAGCTTGTGAAGTTTTTACAATTGTTAAATAAAGAAACATTTGAAGGAAAAGCTTTATAAAGAACTAATTGAATTTTTCTATTGAACCTGATCCCTGATTTTCTTCATCACTTCAGGGATTTTGTTCTTAGGTGTTTTTGAAAGCTTTTGAATGATATCAAAAGTGACATTTTCTATTTTATATTTATCTTGAATGTCCTCTAATAACTTCACCCATAAATGCGCGGTCATTTCAGCATCGGCCAGGGCCCTGTGATGAACACCATCCGTTTTGAGATTTTTATAACGAACGAGAGTTTCTAGTTTATGATTAGGGGCCTCAGGATAAATGCGTCTTGAAATCAAAAGTGAACAAGCAAATTCATTTTTTCTTTTATGTTTAATACGATCAAATTCTGCATCTAAAAAACGAGAGTCGAATGAAGCATTATGGGCCACGAGATGATGGCTTCCAATAAAATTCTTCAACTCACCCATCGCCTCCGCGATGCTAGGAGCACTTGAGAGCATCTTATTCGTGATACCTGTATAATCTTCAATGAACCCTGAAATTCTCTTCCCAGGGTTCATTAAGCTTTGGAAACGATCGACAATTTGATTATTACTTAAAAGAACAGCACCAACTTCAATGGCCCTTTCTCCCAGATTGGGTGAAAGTCCGGTAGTTTCAAAATCGATGACAATGACGTTAGAATGTCCCACAATTTTCCTGATTATTGGTTTGACCCATTTTTATCACAAATTGTGGGAATTCAAAATGCTCAAGGCAACAGTTTACTTAAAATGACTAATTACCACGATAAGTGCTGTATCCATATGGACTTACAACAACAGGAACATGGTAATGAAGCTTCTGATCTGCAATTTGAAACACGACATTGATTTCAGGAAAAAAAGGATTGCTCTTACTTCCTGAATATTTTGTCATATCAAAAATCAATTTATATGTACCAACGCTGGCCTTAAAATTAGCTCCAAATGATTTAATTCTTCCATTTTCGTCAGTACTTGCTGATGCAACTTTTGTCCATACACCATCTTTATTTTTCATTTCCAGAACAACAGGTACATCTTTTCCACCAACACCAGAGGCAAGATCTAAAACGTGTGTTGAAATTCCTTCTGCAAAAGCAGAAAAACTCAATAAACCTGATAAAAGAATAACTGAAAAAAACTTTCTAGACATAAATACTCCTTGTAAAAAAGACTCTCGTTATTTCTTGGTAGTAACACCTGATTCTAAAATTTCTGCTTTACTTGCAATGAGGTCATCATTTTCTGGACTTCCTCCACCTGCGATCCCAATGCTCCCAATAACACGTCCGTCTTTCCATAGTGGATAACCACCACTAAGCAAAAGCAGCTCTGGCAATGTTGCTAGATTATTTGTATCTGGATTTGATCTGGCATTGCGAGAGAGTAAAAGAGTCGCCGTTTTAGTAGATAACGAAGTATAAGCTTTTCTTCTTGCCGCCTCGGTATTGTGAGGACCAACATCATCCCCTTTATAAATTAAAATCGTCTCGCCTTGAGCACCAAGTACCGCTATCGTTACAGTCTTATTCAATTTTTTTGCGGCCTCTTGAGCTCGATTTGCGATCTCTTTTGCTCCCTCTAAAGTAAGTTGATTAGTTTGTACTGAATATTTACTTTCAGTACTACTGACTTTAGTAGCATCAGCAAATAACGAAATCGGTAACAAAAACAAAGTAAGCATTAGTACTTTCATATTTTTTCCTTGTTAAATTTATTTCCTAAAAACTTTTAAGCAAAACACGATTGCACAACTCAAGGTCGCCAATGTTGCAAGACCTATTATCCCGCTTTCTCCATAGACGTATCCTCCTAACCAAGCTCCGATTGACATCCCAATAAACATCCCTGTCATCAGGATTGCATTCAGTCTACTTCGAGAATTTAAATCGATGCCATAGACAATGGTTTGATGAGAAACTAAACAAGTTTGAATCCCGAAATCAAATCCAATGGCACTAATGACAAGAAGAATGATTTGCCATTCTTTTGGAAAATAATTAATTGGAAAAATTAAAGCAAAAAATAAAACGGCGATTATCGTTCCAATGCGTGAAATTCTTTGCGGCCCATACTTATCTGAAAGCCTTCCAGCAATAGGTGCGGCCATTGTTCCTGCAGCACCAGCGACTCCAAAAGCTCCTGCCATCATTGGTCCAAGCTGGTAGCGGTCAAGCAGCATAATGGCAAGAGTTGACCAGAATGCGCTAAATGCGATGGCCAAAATGGCCTGAGAAATTGTTGCTTGACGAAGATCAGAGTGTTTTTTCCAAAGTCCAATTAATGATTTCATCAAATGCTTGTAAGAAGCATCTGTGGTCGCTTCAAAACTTGGTAAAAACTTTCGCGATAGAACAAAAAGGCCTGCAATAGCGATGGCACCAACAAGATAGACGACTCTCCATCCATATGCTTCTGACACTGCTCCACTAAAAACTCTAGAGAGTAAAATACCTAATAAAAGCCCTGTCATCACCATACCAACGCTCTTACCTCGAGATTCCTCTCTCGATAAAATCGCTGCTGCTGGAACAAAATCTTGGGCGGCCGTGGCCATTAGTCCTATAATGAAATTGATACCGATCAATACAGTTATATTCTTAGAGAAAAAACTTGTGATTAAAGCAATCATTAAGATGATTAATTTTATCGAAATGATATTTTTACGGTTATAACGATCACCTAAAGGAGCAAGGAAAAATAACCCGACAGCATAACCCATCTGAGTTAAGGCCGGAATCAAACTTACACTTGAAATCTTTGCATTCAAATCTTCTCGGATAATTCCAAGCATTGGTTGGGCATAATAAAGAGTCGAGACACTAACACCCGCCCCTAGAGCAAGCAGCAGTATCATTTGGCCATTTAATTCCTTTTTTTCCATCCTCTCCCCACTTATCATACGTACAATGCATTATATTCTCAATTGAACATTAGCTGTAGTCGACATTCACGCAGATCTGTTATACGCTATACGTATGATTGATTTAAATACGCCTGGATTTGACCGCTTAGAGCTGATGAAAACCTACATCAGAATTGTTGACTCAAAAAATCTGAGTGCTGCCGCCCTGTCCTTGAACACAACTCAACCCACAGTGAGTCGCAGACTAAAGGCCCTCGAAAATAGCTTAGGGGTAAAATTAATTCAAAGAACAACTCATCACATGCAAATGACTGAAGAGGGACGAAGATTTTATTTTCATGCAAAAGAAATTGTAGAACGCTGGAATTTAGTTGAAGCGGAAATGACTGGAACAAAAACCTTACCCAAGGGAGTCCTACGTGTTCAAGTCCCACACGCACTTGGAATCGGTAGGTTTAATCAAGTCTTGGCCAATTATCTTACAAAATATAAAGACGTCGATATTGAATGGATGCCTACTGATAAAAATCCCGACTTCATTTCTGGAAATCTTGATTGCGCCATTAAAGTTGGCAATATCGATGACCCCTCGCTAATCGCAATAAAAATTTTTGAAATCCCAAGAGTCGTTGTTGCTTCTAGTACGTTAATTAAAAACCCTAAAAAATACTCTCATCCCAATGACCTAAAAGATCTCACTTGGATGGCCTTCAAAACCCATTACTTGAATGATATTACTTTTTTTCATTCTAAGAATAATGAGAAATGCACATTAAAAATTCATCCTCGCTTTTCTACAGATAGTTTATTTTCAATGAGAGAAGTTGTTCAAATGGGTCTGGGCGTAGGAGTTTTATCAAAATGGTTGATAGAAAAAGAATTAAATGATGGAGTGCTTGTGCATCTATGTAAAGACTGGCAGGCCATGAAACTTCCTGTTTATTTAGTTTATCCACAATCCAGGCACAAACCCGCCAAGCTTCAAAAATTTATTGATTTAGTTAAGGAATACAAAGAGCTCATCATTGAAAAATAAGGCCAAGCCCTCAATGATGCTCTACAAGCCTTTGCAACTTATTCAATGAACTGCTCCAACCTTCAACGCAGTCATCATGCATGTCTTTTGGTATCCCTTCGTGTGTGATGATAATTTTAACCTGCTCTTCATTTGCATCACTAAATTCTATTGTAATAAGAGCATCCATCGGCCAGTCACCTGGCATCCCCACATCATTGGCAGAAATAATGTTTCCTTTCTCATCGGCAAAGTGATCTGTCGTTACAATTTTTTTGTAAGGAATAATTTCTTTATAAACTCCTCCACTCCAGATAACTTCGCCATTGGGGTCTTTCATCGCGAGTAAGGAGCTGCCGCCAACGCGAAAATCTATTTTAGCACTCGGTGATGTGAACTCTTCTGGCCCCCACCATTGCTTCATCATATTCTCATTGGTCCAGGCCTGCCACACACGCTTAAGTGGTGCATTGAAAAATTTTGTGACTACAACCAAAGGTGATTGTTGTAAATTAAACTTCCCTGTAGTGGTTACCGTATCATTGTTAATTATTGTTCCCATAATTTTGTCCTTGTTATAAAGGCCTTTTTAAATCATGTATTACTGTTGAGTCTTTGTCGTTTGTATAAAGACCTCCTCAGCTTTTAATCTGCAAAGGAAGTGCCGACTAAAACAATATTAACCTTTTTTCATGCAATAAACATTCTCAGTTATTTCAATGGATTTATCTTTGGTAAGTTTCCCTTCTTTTTCCGAGTGGATTTTTTGGATCTTTAATGGACTATAAATCCCATTAACCTCAACTTCATCTACGCAAAAAGGCGGTCCCTGAAAAGAGTCTTTTGAATACTCCAGAGTGATTAAGAAAATTTCTAACTGCTTAGGGCTTCGATGGAAAAATTCTGCTGCATAAAT
>JBEIPV010000170.1:0-4831 GCA_040376855.1 Bacteriovorax sp. | reverse complement strand
TTCAAGAATGGTGGTCTCTCTTTACTTTCTTTTGCCTTAATTAAAAGTTCTTTTAACATTGGCATCTGTTGCATAATTTCTTCGCGCTTAAACACAGTGCTGCTTTCAATAATATTGACTGCTACATCATGTGTAAGCATTTTAAACATTTCGCTTATAACTTTTGCAGATATTACGTTAGAAAAAACAACTCCAAGGCTCGGGTATTTTACGCAGTACTTAGAAGCATCTTCTGCTGATACAGATAAAAGAAGATCACAAATTTCATAATCATCGATCAGAGAAGGCACCATCATTTTCTTGATAAGCTCGTTTCCGATAAAAACAAAAGACTTGGCGATTTCTTCCTTCGTCATCTCACCATCAAGCATCGTTTTCCAAGAGCTTCTTTCATCAATATTGAGAAGTTTAAAAATCTCTGTTAACTCGCCATCTGATAAAACCTGAACCAGCGCCTTTAGGGCCTCTGACTCTTGAGTTCCACCTGATTGAATCCACTCTTTCATCTGTAAGATGGCATCACTTTTATGATGTTGCATAACAGTTCTAAATCTTTCCAGACCCAGATTAATCTTTGCTGTAACTGCATCATTGCCTGTTAGATCAATCATATCCTCTCCTGCATTCGTATTTTCTTCATCGACACTGTCTGTATTTTCAGCAACAACTTCTTCTTCTGTCTCTGACTCTACCGTATCGTTATTCTCGTTAACACTTGTAACTGTCTCTTCAACCTTGTTGCCTTTATGGTTAATATAAAGAGCTGTCAGACCTAATACCAGTGCTCCGGCAATCATACCGATCATGATATCAAGATTTTTAAAGCGGTCTTCACGTGCATCAAGATCAGGCCTTCTCTCCTGAATAATCTGCTCTTTAATCACTTCAGGTTTTTTAGGTGCAGCTTCTTTTGCCACCGCTGCGGCCTGTTTCTTTTCGTCTTTTTTATCTTCTTCTTTTGCTGGCTTTTCCTTTAAATCAATATACTGGATATTGTATTGAGGAATAGTATCCTTCGTATAAAAACTTAAACCGTCTAAAACAGCTTTAATGTTTTCACGGGCCTTTTCAGAAACACTTTTATCAAAAGTGATGCTGATATTAACTGTCTCTAAAAAATTAAAAAGGTTGTATCTGTCATTTAGCTCTATTGTGGCCTTTTGATTCAATTCTGCTTCAGAAACTTCCGATTCAATCGGTTCCTCTCCAACGATAGGAGCTTCAAGACCTAATTTATTAAAAACAACAAAATCGTCTCCATTTTTAGGGAAGGCCACATTAGAGAATTGAACTTTCTTTTTTTGAACAGATTTAATCTTTTTCTTTGGCGTCGGATCTTCAGCGCGATCCAGGTCAATACCTACCTTAACTTCAATGACGTAATTATCCTCGGTGATAATAGGACGAAGTGAGCGTTTAATTTTATTTTCAATACTCTCTTGAAGTTTAATGGCCTGCCACTCTACCGAGCTATACCCTGTTCCGCTTGACGACTCCATCGTTGTTTTAGCTATAACTAAAACTGGGTTCGCTACTGCGAGCAGAATAACACTCAATAATACAATTAATTTATTTTGCATCTGCGAGTCCTAGTGCTTTTCGAAGATAACCTTTCATCATGAAGGCATCTTTATTTTCTGGATTTTTACGATAGGCCTTTTCATACCAGACCAGAGAAGCTTTAAAATCTTTTTTTAAGTAGTAAGCGCTTCCTATTAGTTCAGAAATAACTGATAGGTTCTCTTGAGTCTTTTCAACATTTTTAAGTAAAGCGATAGCATCATCGTATTGTTGTGCTCTTAATAAGCGTTGAGATTCAAAAATTTCATTAATATTCTTATCGATCTTTCTGTAGACTATGAAGTCTTCTTTTGCTTTCAAGTTCATCGCCATTTCTAAGTCACTTTTAAAAAGATCACTTAGCATAATCGATTGAGGCTCAAAGCCCTCTTTTTCAACTGTAATAATAAAAAATCCGGTCTTGCTGTATGAAGCAGCAAGCTTGGCAATACTGCCTTCGTATGGAGTTGTACCAATTTTAATATTTTTTGCGTTACTGATGTCTCTGATATAAACATCAGATTTAGGAGGATCACTTTTTAGTTTTAATACTTCTTCATCAGCAGCAAAAACTGAGCTGCTCAATAGTAAGATATTAACCACAAATATACATAACTTTTTCATAAAACTCCTCTCGTCTCAGAGGATGTATCGTGTGTTTCATCGAGAGTATTAGTTTATTTTTGATCAAGAATGAAAATGTGGTGTATTTTACCTACTCGGGACCTAGAGTCGTTGTAGCACCAATGAGAATTTTAATTTCAGTTGAAGACACGAGAACCCCAACAGACTTAGCTAAACCAAGCTCTCCTCGCATCGCCCATTTCGGACTAATGGGATAGAGTATTCCACCTTGCCCACCGATTTCTAAAAGGATATCGCCTTTAGTAGCAGATTTTGTATTGTAAGTCAGGTATCCAAGTCCAAGAGATCCACCGGCGTAATAACGAACTTTAGGAACAATCTTGAATTCAAAATCTTGATCTTTAAACACGGTTTTTGAACCGATCCCACCAAAATAATAATTCATCCCGCCTACGACACTAAAATAGCGATCAGGAGTGCTTCCAATAACCGGGCCCATTCCTCGGACAAAAAATGAAGTCTTTAAACTATTAAAATACTCAAACATCACATCGAGTGACATCGATGATGAACTTCCTGACGCGGCCTCTGACTTATTTCCTGTTGTTCCGTCAGTCGTCTCTAGTTGAGATTCATTCTCTGCAAACGTCGACATGACAGAGCCGACATTGAATGTGATTTGTGGCGAAATTCCATTTGTATCGTAGGCCTTCGCTTGCGACGTTAAAAGCCCGATGCCTACTACTATGCATGAATATAAAATATTGCCCATAATGCATCTTAACGGCCATAAAGAAATTTTCAATCATTTATCTTGCTTATTAGGCAAGAAAACTTAACATTATTCCATGATTCAAAATAATTCTAACGGACACATTATACTTAAGATTCTCTTGATCATTGCGACCATTTCAGGTCTCAGTATAGCCGCCTATACTTATCTGCAAAAAGTTGAGATTGAGCAAAAAAATTCTGCCAGCTTCATCTATATAGATAAGGCCTTTGAAAATATCGTGAACACTCTGGCCTCTACTGATGACTGCCTTGCAAGTTTTCATGGGAAAAATGCCATTACAGATAAGTCGATTACCAGAATCCAAAAAAGTGGAAAAGAAATCTATTCGATCAACACTCCGTTAGAAGGCAGCAACCTGAAACTGGTAAGCTACTCTCTTGAGAGTTCTGCAAGTGACGTAAAAAAGAATCTTGCTCAACTAAAAATCCATTTTGAAGAAATTAAAAAAAGAAGTGAACCATCATCTTTTACTAAAACAGCGGAACTCTATGTTGAAGTTGATGAAGCTGATAATATCACTTTCTGCCATACACTTTCATCTTCTATCCCTACTAAAGATGAAGCACCAAGCAGAGTTAGATTGAGAGTCACTCATGTAACGAGCCTTGGAGTTGAAGCAAAGGCCGATGGGGTAAGAACAAGTATCGCAGTTGCCACATGTCCAAAGGACACTTTGATGACTGGTTGTTCAGGATCAGTTAATGGATGTAATGCTGCTGGTGAGTCTTTAAGAAAAATTGAACCACAAGCTCTTAACCCTAACACTTGCGAAGTGTGGGCAGATGCAACAGCAACTTGTCCGGTCACTGCCAAAGCATTGGCCATTTGTACGCGAATTATTCAGAAATAAAAAACCGAAATATTTAAAAAAAAAATAAAACATCTCATTCTTTTTTTTTTGCTGCATACATATCATTGGAGAAAGTTGCTAAAAGAATAAGATTAACCATGTATTTCTTCCTTCATGCTTATTCTTAAGAGCATAAGTAAAAACTTAATTAGTAATATTTCACAAATACAATATTTTTTTAGCTTTTTAAAAAACTTATGAGTAAGATGCCTCATTATTATTTAGAAAAGGTCGATTATGCTTTTTGCCAAAAAGGTATTACTCAAGCTCATCTCATTTGGGGTCTATCCTCAAATGGAAGACAATAAAAAGATCGCTATACAGATCTCAAGCTTCGATGGAATCGCTTCAGTTCTAACTTTCCTCTTTTATTTTATCTATGGCATCCATAGTGTAGGCTCGCTCGTTAGTTACTCCCATCTAGTAGCTCTTGTACTTTGTTCCTTCGGAATTTATCTCATCAAAAATAGATATTATGATACGGGAAGAATTCTGATTCATTTTGTGGGTCTTTTTGGAATTTTTTTAACCATCGATGGAATTGCTCCGAGCTCAGGACTTGAGCTTTACTACTTTGCTCCCTTGGTTGTTCCTTTTGTCACGTTCACTCCTGAAGAGTTGCATAAATCAATCCTTCTTGCTCTGAGTGGTTTCATTGTTTTTATCATCCAACAATTTTTAGGTCCGGGACTTTTATCCGAGATCATTCATATCTCTAACACTGAAAGAGTGACTACAATTGCTATTTTATCTGTCTATATTATTGCTCTTTTTAGTATTTCACGTTGGCAAGTGAACATGGCCAATCAAAAAATCAAGTCGCAGCAAAGTGAGTTGATTCATATTTCAAACTTAGCAGCACTGGGCGAAATGTCTGGTGGTATTGCTCATGAAATTAACAATCCCCTGCAAATCTTGAGCACTCAAATCTCTTTAATCAGAAAACAGCTTGAAGGAATTGAGCAAATTCCAGCACGAGTGATGAAAACCTTTGACCAGATGGATGAGACCGTCCTGCGCATTTCAAAATTGGTTAAAGG
>JBEIPV010000209.1:0-2915 GCA_040376855.1 Bacteriovorax sp. | reverse complement strand
TTCCAGGCTTCTATTGAACATATCAATATTGCCGTTACAAGCAGCTAGTAAATGAAGATTGCCATCCTTGTGAAGGCAATCATCAAACTCTCTTTGAGCTGAAATGAGTTCGTAAAAATAATTTGTGATGGGAAGACCAAGTTTAACGACTGTGTTTGACAGGTTAGTGTCACAGTCCAGAAGTAAAACTTTATATCCTTGAGAGGCCATAATCTTTGCCATTTTAACGGCTACAGATGTCTTTCCTACTCCACCCTTTCCAGCAGTGACTGAAATGGTTTTTGCTTTTTGCGACGTCTTTTTTGACGAGTACTTGTTCTGAGAAACTAGCCAATCACTTGGACTGGGCCTTTTTAAACTAAGCATGGACTTCCTGTCTCCCTTAGATTCTTTTCGTAACTTTAAGTAAATTCCATCATGGTATTTACTATCTTTAAAATGTTAAAACTTGCTTACGTTAACTTAAAAATCCCTGCCATTAATCTCTCAGCTGTCGCCGGCTCTAGATCGTCTGGACAAACCTCTCCAGTCCCAAAAAACTTGTAAGGAAGATCTTTAATATCTTGTGTGATATTGAAGAGCGACCCAAAGTTTAAACACGCATCAACGTGTGAAACAACCGCACCATCAGAAAGTCTTCTGTACGTGCTAAGGATTTTTCTATTGTACAATTCGCTGTGAATTGCTGAAAGAGTGATCAATACTTCCACTTTTGAAAAAGCGCGTCTTAATCCATCGATGAATTTTTTCGTTTCGTTAGCTTCAGCTTCTGAACATTTGTAATCGATGAAAACTGACTTGCCACTTTCTAAGGCCTTACGACATTCAGCTACCATTTCAGCGATTGAATTTGTTTTAATAACATTCATTCCAAAAATCTTTTCAGCAAATGGTGTTTTTACTTCCATTTTTGGATTAATTGTTGTGATCGTATTTTTGATAATAACGGCATCAGTTTTAGCTGTTGCAATCTTTTGCACCATCGACGTTTGTCCGCATGAAGACTCTGATAAAAACACCGTAATAACCGGTGATTTTTTAGCGTCTGCACTAGCGAAAAGTGGCATTGCCGTGCTTACTGTACTCATCATTTCACGAAGAGCGAATTCAAATACTACGTCAGCATTTTCTACATCTGCATCAGTTAATTCAAACAGACCTTTTTTAATTAATGTCTGAATATATGTTTCATTGATATCAAGGCTTCTAAGAGTTGTTCTTAACTGGTAGATCCCGATTGGCTCTTTTTTGTGAATGCGCTCGAAGTTTCTTGTTAACTCATAAAGTTTCTTTTCAAGATCATCGATTTTATTTTTTTGTTTCTCATACATTTCTTCGCCAACCAATTGTCTTGGAGCAGGAGCTGCTGCCTGTTGTGGTTGTTGATATTGTTGTTGCTGAGGTTGAGGAGCTGCCGGACGCGATGGTTGTGCCATCGGCTGGCGAGGTTGTGCTTGTTGAACCGGGCGTGTCGCTTCAATTTCATCATCAAAATTAAATTCGCGTGATCTTGAAGATGGACGCTCGTCTCTCTCTCCAAGACTTAGAAAATCATCAAGACCTTCTTTAATTTGTGAAGCAAGTCCTTTCGTCGTGCTAACTGAACGGTTAAGTCCTGCACTTCCGTATCCGCTTCTATTTTGAGATTGATTGTTATTAGTGTTCACTGCACGTTTCTCCTGCGACTGATCGTGCTGGTCGATCATATTGGCAATATAGCTTGCGCTGCCGTTGTAAAATTCTTCTTTTTGATTGTCGTTTAAGATGGTATCGACCTGGGCCTTTCTTCCGTAATTTTTTTCGGAGATCGCCGCAGTGATTTCTATTTTTTTCTTTTTGAATGCGCCCTTTAATCCTTTATTCGTTATTGTTTTTAAAATAACGGCATCAGGACCAAGCTCACGCTTAATGTCTCTTAGTGCTTCTTCGATTGAATCTGCTTCAAACTTTCTTACAAACATCTCTTACAACCTCACCGTTCCTAGTGATCTGATATTAGCATCTGGGCTTAATTCATTGTGGCTTACTACCACAAGGTTAGGGATAAATTTCTCAGTTAAACGCTTGAAGTGCGAGCGGATAACTGGAGAGCAAAGTACCACCATCTTCTCACCCATATTTGTTGCTTCTTCAATTTTTTCATTGAGTGAAGCAAGGATGATCTGAGTAACCTTAGGGTCAAGAGACAACTGGTGACCTTGATCCGTCTGAATAATATTTTGAGCGATAGACTCTTCAATATTACGATCTAGAGTGAACAATGGAATATCTCCTGAATCACTTTTAATCTTCTCAGTAATGGTCCTGAACAGCGACTGACGTGAATGTTCCGTCAGCGCTTCAGTGTCTTTAATTGTAGAGCCATACTCTGATAAAGTCTCTAAAATTGTGCGTAGATCACGTACCGACACACCCTCTCTTAGTAAATTTTTCATGACCCTTAAAACGATTCCAAGGTTCACGATATCCGGGATTAAATCGTTGACTAATTTTGGGTTTGTCTCTTTGAAATTGTCTAAAACGCGTACTAATTCTTGACGTCCAAATAGCTCGTGTAGGTTCGATTTCAGGATTTCCGTTAAGTGAGTCGCTACAATAGTTGAGCAATCCACTACAGTGTATCCGTTGTACTGAGCATCTTCTTTTTGATCTTCAGAAATCCATACAGCTCTTAAACCAAAGACCGGCTCTGTAGTTTCTACACCGTCCATCTTCTCGATAACTGTTCCTGGGTCCATTGCCAGGAAGTAATCTGACATCAACTCCCCTTTAGCAACCTGAACCCCTTTAATTTTTACAGAGTATCCACCCGGTTTTAACTCCAGGTTGTCCTTGATTTTTACTGATGGGATAATAACCCCCCAATCAAGAGCAAAGATTTTTCTCATGTGAGTGATACGCTCTAATAAATCACC
>JBEIPV010000206.1:0-3027 GCA_040376855.1 Bacteriovorax sp. | reverse complement strand
GATTCTCGCCTGAGCAAGAAGACATTCCTGAAGATTGCTCGCTCCACATCCTACCGGATCCAGCCTTTGAATCATTTCTAAAATATCAAATGCCACTTCACGGTCGCAACCAGTTTCAGCAATCAATTCTTCGAAATTAACGTCAAGGTATCCATCATCGTTAATGTTACCGATGATAAGGCTAGCTAGTTTCCAGTCTTCATCCGAAAGAGTTTCCATTTTTAACTGCCATTCTAAATGCTCAGCTAAAGTCATTCCTTTCGAGACAATATTTTCATAGCTCGGCATCTCATCAGAGTCGCCCGACGCCATATTTGGTGATGTAGATGAATTTGAATTAAATGAGTCAGCGTATGAATCCCAGTCGAAATCATCTTTTTCTTTCATCAGCGGAGCTTCTGAAAAATCTTCCGATGTCGCTTCTCTAACTTCACCATCGCTATCCGATGGTGCTTCAACATCAACTTCTCCACCTGCTTCTTCAAGCATTGGATTCTCCACCATCTCTTCAGCAATCACATTGGTCATTTCCAAGTGTGTGAGCGTCAGGAGTTTGATGGCCTGTTGCAGTTGCGGCGTCATCGCAAGGTTCTGAGACTGTTTTAGGCCTTGAGAAATTTTGATGGCCATAAATATACTTTCGAATTACATCCTGAATTCTTCTCCTAAATAGAACTTCCTTGCTCTTTCGTCGTTAATTAATTCGTTCGGTGTTCCGCTCACTAGTAACTCACCACTGTTCATAATATAAGCTCGGTCGACAATTCCTAATGTCTCGCGAACGTTATGATCTGTGATTAAAACTCCAATATTCCTTTTTTTCAACCCCTGAATCAGATGTTGAATATCTGCAACAGCAAGTGGATCTACACCTGCAAATGGTTCATCGAGAAGTACGAACTTTGGTTCAAGAGCTAGACATCTTGCAATCTCTACTCTTCTTCTCTCTCCTCCTGAAAGGGCAGAACCTTTCGAGAGTCTCACGTGATTCAGTTTAAAATCCTGAATCAATGATTCCATAACATCTTTTCTTTCACGTCTGGATAATGATCTATTTTCCAGAACGGCCATAATATTTTCTTCAATCGATAAATCGCGAAACACCGAAGCTTCCTGTGGAAGATAGCCGATTCCATTTAATGCGCGGATATGGATGGGCTCTTTTGTCACATCTTTATCGCTCATTTGAATACGACCTTCGTCTGCTTTCACTAAACCTACCATCATATAAAACGTTGTGGTTTTCCCCGCTCCGTTTGGCCCCAAGAGCCCTACAATTTCGCCTTGAGACACTTCTAAACTTACGCCTTTTACTACTGTTCTTCCGCCGTAAGTTTTCTTTAAATCAAAGCCTTCTAGTTTCAACGCGTCCATTATTTTACCTGTTCCATGGTTCTTAAACTCTATTCTTTATCACGTTCCAGTGTGATATTTGTATTGGCATCATCAATTTCCACCGTTTCAATATTCTCACGAATCGTAATGCGGTTTCCTTTAATAACGTCTTTCTCCTGAAACACTTTTGGCAGTCCTGTGAGAATCACTTTCTTCTCACTGATTATTCCTTCAAGTTTTTCAGCAAAGGCCTTTCTCGTCACAGGTTTACCGTTCAAAGAAAGAGTCTCCTGTAATCTCACATCGTCAGAAAGTGAGTAATACTTGAGTTTTTTATTATAGTTTTCCAGGAATAACGTCCCTTGGTTAGAAGAAGCGTCTAAGTTACCTTTTTTAAAGGTAACATTACCCTTCATTTCCACCTCACTTTTAGGGGCCGAAAGGGTCATAAGATCGGTTGTGAAGCTCACACTTTCTTCATATTGGCGTCTACGTTGGACCTTCCCCTTCACGTTTCTTTGGTACTCAAAGAACTGTTCTTTTGGTCTATACAATGCAAAGTTTGAAGTGATCAAAATTTGGTCATTAGTTTTGGGATCAAAACTTTCAGTGCGAACATTGCCGTCAGCTTCAAGATGGCGGCCACCATTAAAGATAGTTACCTTGTCAGATTTTAGAGTTGAGTTAGCAACTTTTACTTCTACTTCATCCTGCAGATAAAGTTCCTTATTAGCAGTGAGTACGCGTGAGTTTTTTGAGTTAAAAAAAATCGGGTCTTCTTCAACACCGTTTTCATCTCTTCTATAAATCACTCCATCCGGATTAAAACCTACCACTTCAGAATTTTGTTTTTTTAAAGTCAGCTCTGTTGATTGCAGTCTTAAAAATGGTTTTGATTTATCAACTAAGTAATAATCGACAGCTTTAAAATAACTTTCATCCATCTCATCACCTTTGGTGATAGCTGATGGATTCGAATTTGCTGATGAGTCATCGTAACGAGCAAAAAAAGAGTAAGTTGATACTCCAAGCGTAATTGCTACGAAAAGAATAATGATAGTATATTGGCGTCTCTTCAAACCATTCTCCTACACTCTATCTTATCGCAATCTAAGCCTTTAATCCTTATAAAATTAAGTATTTATTTTTCCCTTTTGCGCCACCGTTTCCTTTACTAAATACTTGATTTCAAGGTACACTTGAGCATATTTATCAGGTTTAAAACAAGGTTTTTGACGTGTCATTAAAAGACTTACAAGCAATCATTGATTCAGGAACAAAATTGACTCCAATGATGGATCAATATTTTCAAATCAAAAAAAATTATCCGGACACTCTTTTACTTTTTAGAATGGGTGACTTCTACGAAGTTTTTTTTGAAGACGCAAAAACTGCTGCACGACTTTTAAACATCACACTTACTCATCGTGGAAAAATTGGCGACACTCCTATCCCGATGGCAGGAATCCCACACCACGCAGCCGCTGTTTATATCGACCGAATCACAAACCGCGGATTAAAAGTAGCGATCTGTGAACAAATCCAAGACCCGAAAGATGCTGTTGGAATTGTAAAACGTGGAGTGACTCAAGTCGTCTCTCCCGGAATGCCTTTTGATTTAGAAAAAACTCAAGGTCATGACCACAGGTATATGGCCTCTGCTTTTAAAAAAGATAATGCTTACTATCTTGT
>JBEIPV010000122.1:0-8355 GCA_040376855.1 Bacteriovorax sp. | reverse complement strand
CTGACGGCATTATTTTCTGGAGTGATTTCAAAAATGGTCTGGGCACTATCCAGGGTTTGGCCTCTTTTCCATCTCTTGATTAATTTTGCATATCCACTGTGGGTCACTGTCTCCGGGCCTAAATCGCGAGTGATAAATAATTCATCATCACTTAACCAGGCCGTTCCACCTTTGGCCACGGGAAGTAAAAATCCATCTTCAACAAATGATCTGGTTTCTAAATCAAACTCTCTCACCACGTCCGCATCTGTCCCACCTGGAGACAGAGAAACCATGGCGCGTTTTTTGTTGGGAGAAATATCAATGTCGTGGAAAACCCACTTCTGTCCTTCTGCTGCCGATAGTGCATCGACATCAAGAATAATATCCCAATCAGGTTTAGGCGTTTTATAGTTTTCAATGGTCGTGCGTCTCAACAACCCTTGAAGATTTTTTTCATCTGTCCAAAAATTATAAACAAACTGATCTTTGATAAAGTATACAAATGGAATTTTCTCTTTTGACTCTAAAATAGTTTGAATGTCTTTAACGTCTTTTTTGAACCAGTCGTAAGATTCAAACATCTCAATAGTTGTTTTATTGTGCTCTCTTGCCCAAGCAAGACTTTTTTCACTTAAAACGTCTTCTAGCCATAAATACTTGTCTTCCATTTTTTAATCCTTTTAAAAAATAAATCCAACTGTGCTGTAAAGAGTGTCGTTTGTGCGGTAGTAACTCCAGTAAGAAGCTGAGTCTGGAGCTTTTAAAATCTCTGCTCCTAGAGCAAGTGAGATTTGTTGTTTGATATTATATTTCACTTCACTCTTAAAAATATTGTCCTTTCTGATCAGGTCGTACTTTAAGTCAACAGAAGCATCAAATGAATCATTGAAGAAATACTGAATCCCACCACCGATTGTGCTTTTCCATTTAACCGTATCACTAAAGAAGTCATCGTTACCACGGATGTTATCCGAGATTAAGTGAATGTAGTTTAACGTCAGTTTGTACTTTCTATGTTTATCGTAGTTAAGACTCATGTGAGCGTAGGCTTCTTTATCATAACGAGGGTTGATGTTGAAGTAGTCAGACTTAAACGTTTTTCTAGCGTTTGAAATATCAATTAAAAAATCTTTCCCAAGTTTAGCGTTAGGGTCAACATAACTCATTCCCCCGCGCGCCTTAATATCTCCAAAAGAATGGTAAACCTGCAGGCCATAATAAGCATGGTGGTTAACTGTTGGGTCGGCCGTTACATTAACTTTTCCTGTTCCTAAGTTGTCGTAAAAAGCGCTGGCGTTGACTCTCAACTTATTTTCAGGTTTATAAATCGCAAAGGCAGAAACTCCACCGTTGTTCCATCCATAACGAATGTTTCCACCAAGGGATTTGTTTAAAAGAATTTTCTCAACTTGATAATCAGCAATATTGTAATAAATCGGAACTTCCACTCCACTGACAATTGTTTTTTTCGGAGGAAGTCTCACCCACTCACTACGAGAATGAACATCACCCTTTTTAAAATCGATGGCCGGGTTGATCTGCGGAATAAATAAATAAGATCCAAGAATATCAAATTCGAAATCTCCTATTCTTTTATTAAATAAAACTCCTGTCACACCTTCTTCTTCCGTACTTAAAAGTGTGAATGACTGCACAGCATTTAAATAACCAAGGCTCCAGTACTTTTCATTTGAGTTCCAGTCTAAGATTTTTCTTCCAACTGTGATGGTGTACGTTTCAGCCTTGTATTGTGCATATGCTTCCTGAACAGAGTAGTTCAGAGAATTATTATCTTGAAAATAAAATCTCAGATCTGCATTTAGATATGTATCTAACTCTTTTGTTGGGCGCGCTGTCTCAAAGCCAAATCCTAACCAGTCCCCCGACTCGCTACGATATAATGGCTTATTTAAGCGATAAAATTTCTCATAAGTTAGCTCGGCAGAGGCCGCAAAAAGAGTTGAATTTCCCAATGAAATTAGAGCGAGAAACAATAGACTCTGTAAAATATACCTGTGTTTGGACACCCTAACTCCCTATAACTAAAAAACTAATTTTTACTAACATTTAGCTAACACAATCTCATTGTGACAAGCCTGTAAAAAACACCTATTTTCGATGAAACTATTTTGACATTATCTGCTCAGTCTTTACACTACTAAAATGATAAATTTTAAAAGATTCGTAAATCACCTTGTGATCATTCCAGCACTGCTACTAGCAAGCTGCGGGTACGTATCTGATAAGCCTGTTGAAAATCAAGACGTCTATAAAACGGATGAATTGCAGACTTGTAAAATTGATGTCTCTAAACTTGGTGAAATCTTTACTGCTGATCAAAAAGCACAAATCAGATGTCTTCAGGAAAACTTCGTTCAATTCACTAAATACGTAAGATCAAAACATCCTGGAGCTGTCACAGAAGCTGAGTTAGGGATTTTTGTTAAAAGATTTTTCACAGAACAAAGTGATGCTATCGTTAAAGGGTTGAGTTTAATTTTTCAATTGAACATGATTCTTTTAAAAGACGAAGCTGACCGCATTTCACATTCTAAAATCACCCCACTTTTTGAACTCCTGGTACAAGTTAATCAGGAAGCCGTTATCTTAACGAACATCATTAAGGCGATGGATGATAAAGCAAACCAGAAAGACTTCTGGGTACTTCGTCAAAAATTTAATGAGTCGACAGAACGTTTTGCCAAATCCGCTGTAGGTGTTATTGAAAATGCTCCAGGAATGGATCAAAAACTTAACATGCGTCAATTCATTAAAGACATGAGTAAAAAGATTGGCGATCACGAAATCGACAATGAAACGATCGATTCATTCATCTACCTGAAAAAAGTTCTGGTTGGTGGTGATGAAGAGATTTTAACCACTCATGAACTAAAAGAAGTTATCGCTAAGATGCCTCTGATTATGGGACTTGTTTTTGATGTTTATTACGTAGAAGGTGAAAATTTCAAGACGACCGCAGAAGAGATGAAGTTCTACCTGCAAACAACTAGAAATATTTATCACACCATTAAATTTGATCAGACTGACTTTGAATTAATGAACTCAAATCAGTTAGTAAATCTCGCTGAAAAAGTTCTAAAAAACTATGATGTAGAGTCATTTAAGCCAAGTATTGAAGCTTTAAAACAACGCTTTATCGGCGGGCAAAAAGACTCGGTGACTTTAAAAGACCTGCAGACAGTATTGAGCATGGTTCATGACTTCTTTGAAAAGGTTTTTTTCACTCATATAACTTACGATGATGGGTTTAATAAATTGATCCTGGCCAAAAAAACGGCCCTAGGTCCAGGAGAAATCGTATTCAGAAACATTCCTGGATATGAGATGTTTCCCAATAAAACAAGACTGAATCAACTGTTTTCAAGCTTCAATGATACGGCCACTAACTTCCGTTATTTTAGAGATTACAGCACTGGTGCAGCTGTTTACGATACAAACATTTTAAGAAACAAAGATGGTTTTTTAGAGTCTAACATCGCTAAATGGGTAAGCTGGAAACTACTAAAGGCCTACGGTCACCTGGACGCTAAAGGCGAAATGCAGATTTCAATGGATGAGTTTGCAAAGTTCTTACTTGATTCAAAGCCATTACTAGAAGAGTTTAAACTGTGGTCACCGAACTTTAAGACTTTTTCTAGAAACGCTATTTTACTGGCAGATTTATTCCAGCAACAGTCCAATGGTGATCAGTTAATCAATATCAACGAAGCAACTGAATACATCGGAATGCTTTTAACAGCAGTCGAAGTTTCTGGAAAATTCAGCAAGAACTTAACTGAAGTTTGTGATCCAGGAATCAATCCAGATGATCCGGTCTTTGATACTGATTGTTTTAATAATAATTTTTATGAAGTGATTCTAAGCAAGCTTGGTTACGACAAGAGCTTCCCTCGCCTTGAAACTTACTTTAAAACAGCTTCAAAAGCTGAATCAATGGACTACCTAAAAGGTGTTGAAGGTTTCGCTAGAGATAACAATGCTCCAGGTGTTCCAGTTGGGCGCCGTGATGCTACGCTGATCTTAGGGGCCATGATAAATATTGAATCAACATTTATCCGCTTCGATACAAACAACGATAACATCATTGATTACAATGAACTTTCAATCGCCTTTTTAACTTATAGATCTTCAATCATCACATTGGCAGGACTAAAACCTGAACAGGAAAAATACGCCAAAGGTATTTTCTTATATATGGCCTCAAAAATGGAAATTCCAAAAACTGGAACGTGGCTTACGGATGCAAGATTTGGAGTTTTTAATTCTTGTGTGCAGTCAGATACATGTAGAAAATGGTTTATGGATGAAGTTTTTGCCAAGAGATTAAATATCGGAAAACTTCTGTACTACATGGTTAATCAATCTTCTGGTGCTGCCGCACTTTCTAAGAAATAAAGTGCTGCCACAATAAGCGAATGATCAATCTCCCCGCTTCTCACCATCTCTCTGATATCTTTTTTATCTCTTAAATAAACTTCGATTTCTTCAAATGGATCTAACTCCTGATCATGGGTTTTAACGGCGTCCAGAGCAAGATAAGTTTCACAATGATTGCTCATAAAAGCAGGATTAGCGGCCACTTTACCCATAAATGACCAGTTTGATGAAGTGTAGCCAGTCTCTTCGCGCAGCTCTCTTTGAGCGGCAACCAGCATACTCTCACCTGGATCAACAGCACCACCAGGAATTTCCACCGTAACTTTATCCACACCATGACGGTATTGCTTAACAAAGACAACTTTTTGCTCAGGTGTAATCGCAATAATATTCACCCAGTTGTAACATTGAACAATGTCAAAATCTCCAATCAGACCGGTTGTCGGAGATTGGCTCTTCACTTTTACATAACGAAAAACTTTTGCTTTTAAAGCGACTTCACTGCTGATCGTTTTCCAGTTTTCAATTTTCATTTAGAACTCGATTTGAATAAAGGCCTTATTGTTGCGGCGGTTCTCTTCATTGATTTTATCTCGCGCTTTCACGTAGGCCTGAAACTTTTCATTGCCGATTAAGGCAAGCAGGTCTTTTAGATAGCGTTGATTGATGTCTTTTTCACGGATGCTTTGATCCTCAGAAATATTGTATTCAAACTTATCGCCGAACTTTTGTCTCAGATAATCATGGTACTCTTGATAGGCCATCATCTTTTCTTTTTCATTATTATCGCGCATCTCTAAATAACGAGGGTAATGAGTGATCCCGATAATAGATTCGGCCACCGCAAGCCAGGCCTTCTCCATTCTATCAAAGGCCGCAAATTGCTCTTCGTCTTCTTTAGTCAACGTGCTGTGCTCTCGCATATGAGTGGCCCCGTCGACTGTTTTCTTCAAAGTCGCTGGAGTCTTCTCTGGTGCCGAGCCAGATGTGGCATCAAGCTGATCCCAATCCAGGGCCATCGAAGGCTCAGTCGGAGCTTTTCTTTCAACAAAAAATTTGTAACTGAACCATGCAGTCAAAATAGCAATTAAAAGATATGGAATGAGTTGCTTAAACTTTTGCATTAGTCCCTTTTCATGTTTTCCATCTGAAGTTCGATATCCACTTCTTTATTAGTGCGAAGCATCTGGTAGGCCCCTTGAAGATCGTCGATCTTCTTTGCCGTCAGTCTGATCTTGTCATCCATGATGCTCGAGCTCACTTTTAAACCTGAGTCTTTGATGATCTTATTGATGGTTTTGGCCTTTTCTTTCTCGATGCCATTTTTGATGTTGATAGTTTGTTTCATCATGCGGTTTCCAGATGGCTCAACCTTTTGTGGGTCGATACATCTTTGCCCGATATTCCTTTTCACTAACTGACCGCGAAGGATTTCTAGAGCGGCCTTCATTTTATAATCATCTTCAGCTCTGAGTTCAATCGTCGTCTCTTTCAACTCAAGGGATACATCGGAACCCTTAAAATCATAGCGAGCATTGATCTCTTTTTGCGCCATTTGAATGGCATTTTTCATTTCCATCATGTCTGTTTTTGAAACTAAATCGAAAGAAGGCATGGACTCTCCATTTTATGCTTAACACTACCAAGGCACCATGGTACAAATAGTTAGGTGGAATTTCAATGAATGATAAATTAGACCCCGCTCCAAATTACGCAAAGGCCCAGTTTTCCGGAAAAATCATCACAATTACTAAAGATGAAGAGATTGCTCCTGCAATCGAATTCCTTAAAGATGTTCGCATTATTGGCTTTGACACAGAAACGAAACCTTCTTTTAAGAAAGGCGAGTTTTATCACGTCTCGTTGTTACAACTAGCTTCAGATGACCACGCCCTACTGTTTCGCCTGCACTTCCTAAAGAACTTTGATCTAGTCAAAATGCTCTTTGAAGACAAGTCCATCATCAAGACAGGTGTCGCTATCAGAGACGATATTAAGGCCCTGCAGAAGCTTTTTCACTTCACTCCCCATGGGTTCGTAGAGCTCTCAGATATCGCAAAAGTTAAAGGTTTAAAGAACTTTGGACTTAAAGGAATGACCGAAGAAGTCCTGAATTTAACTTTGAGTAAAAAGGCCAAGCTTTCCAACTGGGAAGGGCACGAACTTAAGCACGAGCAGCTGCAATACGCTGCGACCGATGCTTGGATCGGCCGCAAACTATATCAGGCATTAGGCCCAGACCACTTATAAGGTCTTCAGGAAACTCACTAAATCTTTTTTATCAGAAACACTGAACTTCTCAGTCCCATTTTCATTTAACAACATTTTTGTGTGACCGATGTTACGAAGCCCTGGTTTAGATGTATCAAAAACTGCTTCATCATCTTTTAACCATGCTTTTGGAATCTTGTTGGCCACAGGATATCCGACACACTCTTGATCAAAGTCTGTTTCTTTATTTTCAGCTGGCCCCAAAACGAACTTCTTAGGACGATTTTTTTCCGTCGATAAAACATCACACAGAGTCGGAATCGAGTTGTTGTGGAAGTATGGGTATCTCGCCCAAATCCCCACTAGCGGAGGTGGAACGTAACCCACTTGCGGCTCAACTTTAGTCTTCATCCATTTTGAAATCGCCAAATTGTTTAATTCCTCGGCGAAGTACTTCATGGCCTGGTATCTGTTTGGATCTGTTCCTACATCTTTCACTGGCGTTTTATCGTGGTAGATCACTTTTGTTGTCGCCAATAGTTCTACGGCCGATAGCTGATCAGCATTTTCTCCAGACCATGCTTTTTGATACTCTCCATGGCACTTTAAGCAACTTGTGTTGAAGAGTTTTTCTCCACGTTTTGCACTGGCCACATCAATTGAATTGACCGGAAAAAAATCTGTATAACGAGGAGCTTCGGTAGAAAAAGCTGCTGCGGTAATTTCTTTGATCGTTTTAGAATTGTCCTGCATCCACTTTTCTAATTCTTTTAAGTCCGTTCCTCTTCCGATTTCATTCCATAAGAAGTTTGTGAAGATTGGATTTCCACTGACGATTGATCCATCAGCAAGCCATCTTGTTTTGTACTTTAAATTCCACCATGGCATGGGTTTAGAGTCGGCCACAAAAGTGGAAAGCTCCTGCTCTCTTGGGTATCTCTCTAGTATAGGATTTTTTGTCGCGTAATCATCATTATTTCTGCGAGCTAAACTTAAAGCAGTATGCGGAAGAGATGTGTCTAATCCGTAAACCTGAGGGACGACACTATCAACAGACAGAAGATTCTTTTTTGTTCTGTTGAACATCACCACTTCGCCATCAGTTGCTTTCGTACTTGCTTTAAAAATCCCAGTTGGGATATTGGGAACATACTTGCGGGCCATATGAAAAAGTTTGTTTGAGTGTGGACGCTTATTCGTCAGACCCATAACCGTCGTTCCAAACAGATTAGTCGCGTGACAAGCAAAACAACTAAAAGTCAGTCCTTCCCCATTTGCTGTTTTAATAATTCCTGCACCTACGTATAAAGCGTCTGGCTGTCCAACAGGACGAGGCATTTTATAAATCCCCACCGCATTTGGTGAATTGAATTTTGATAGTCCAATCCATTCATACATCTCGGCTTCAGTTTGAAAGCCGGCCATTTGTTTTCCCATTGCTAGTAAAAGTTTTTTAATGGGGCTTTCAGTTCCTGAATTTAAAAAATTAACGAGAGGTCGGTATGGGATCAATAAACCAGTCACTGAGACTGGATATTTCATAGCATGAATATAACCATCATTTTTTAGCTGATCTAACTCAGCAGATGTAACGTCATAAATATTGGCGCGGTTTTCACCTGGGATGATGATCGCGTTTTCTGACCAGTCTGGGTCAACATTTGCGTAAGATGGAGTGGCAAAACCAAGCATTAGTCCAATGATTAAAGTAAGCATAAACTCTCCGTGAGTCCAATTTTAGGATGGTAAATTAAATCCCAAAGG
>JBEIPV010000054.1:0-19861 GCA_040376855.1 Bacteriovorax sp. | reverse complement strand
TACAGATCCGAAAACTTTTACTTCGTAAACTTTTGTTACGTTGTATTTCGGGTGCATGATCATGTTGGCGAATTCACCGTCGTTAGTCATTAGAAGAAGACCTTCTGATAAATAATCCAGACGTCCAACAGGATAGATTCTCTCTGAGATTTCTTTTACAAGGTTCATAACTGTTTCACGACCTTCTGGATCGTTAGTTGTTGTTACAAATCCTCTTGGCTTGTGAAGCATTAAGTAGATTGGTTCAACTGCTTGAAGGTCAGCAAGGTGTCCATCAACCATAATGATATCATTATATGGGTTAACTTTTGTTCCAAGTTCCATAACAACGTCACCGTTAACAGTCACACGACCTTCACGGATCATCACTTCAGCTTTACGACGAGATGTAATCCCACAGTCTGAAATGTATTTTTGTAAGCGTACTTCTAGCTCTGCTGGGCCAGTTTCTGATTTGTTAACTTTGTTAGATTTAATAGCGGCTTTTTTAGTCTTAGACTTAGTCACGAGATCCTCCAATCTGCCATCACGGCGGTTTAGGTTATATAAAGGGGTTCGGACCGAGTTTTACGCTACGGTCCGATGAATGTCAATTAAGCTTGAAAATTAGAAGTTAATTACTCTTTAGAGTCCTCATTCTCATCACTTGCGCCACCATTTAAAAAAGATAGGTCCAGGTCCAGGTCTTGGGCCTTTACGATCATATCTTGAGTCAATGTTTCTAGCTCCTGACTTTTTTCTTCAAGTTCACCACCAAAAGCGAACTCCTCATCAGAAAGGCGGCTATCTAAGCTCTCCCCTGTCAGGTTTTCAAAAGCTGCGTCTAGAGCTTTTGATAGTGCTTCTTCTTCTGATTCTTCTTTATCGAAATCAAGATCAACGATGAGGTCGAACTCACTTTCATCTAAACCACTTTCGTAGTTTCCGTTTTCATCAAGTTCACCATCAAACTCAGCATCGTATTCAATTGGAAGACCAGTATCCAGGTCGATCATTTGGAAATCTTCTTCATCATCTTCGTGAGGAACATTGAATGGACCTGCTTCAAGATCGTTGATGATTCTTGGATCGATCACGTTCGTTGTAAGCATTGAAGTGATGGCCATTTTATTTTGCTCAGAGATTAATCTCTTATTAACAAATTCTTCTAGTAGATCGAAAGCTGATTTAATTTCAACTCCATCTTCTGAAATACGCTTCTTTTCTTCAACTTTTAATGAAGCAGTGAAGTCTGTTTCAGCAGAGATGTTTTTAATCGATTCAGTTAACATATCAAGCTCTTCAATTTCGTCGAACTTGAAGCGAGCTTTGTCACCGTCATTTACTAATGTTTTGATGTCAGCGATTTTTCCTACTGAAGACACGCGAGACATTTCATCAAGCTCGTGTTCAGGTGGAAGGGCCGCTAGATCAGGAAGGTTGAATACTTCTAAGAATTCAGGAGTTGTTCCGTAAAGAACCGGACGTCCTAATTCATCTGATCTTCCTGTTACTTTTACAAGGCGCTTATCCATAAGGGCACGCACGATGTGACCGCTATCCACACCTCTGATCTTATCAACTTCAACTTTTGAGCATGGTTGCTTGTAAGTGATGATGGCAAGAACTTCAAGGGCAGTTGGCGAAAGTACCAGAGAGTTGATTTTGAAAATATCCTGAACGTACTTAGAGTACGTAGCTTTTGTACGGTATTGGTATCCTTCAGCAACTTCTAATAAACGAAGACCGTGATGCTTTAATTCGTATTCAGCTTGAAGTCTTTGAAGAGCCTCGTGAACGACTTTTAAAGGCATATCAACGTCGATTAGGGCCTTAATTTTTTGGATTGAAACTGGTTTATCACTCATGAAGATGATTGTTTCGATAGCACCACAAAGTGTATCGGCATTTAATCCTGTGCGAGCTTGCCATAGAACTTCATCTGAAACAATGCTGTCTGAGATTTCAAGTTCAGCAAATTCTTCAAACAGATCTGCACCTGTAGTCTCTTCAGTTGAAGCCACAAGTACTTCTTCTGAAAGGTCTTCAGTTAAAACAGTAGCTGCTTCTTCTGACAATTGCATAACTGGTAATTCTAAATCTGACTCTTCTGGGAAGCGTGCAGGAATTTCAATATCGTCCATATGAATGTCTGAGTTGTTTTCGTTTTCCATAAATCCTCTTATTGAATTAATTTAGACCCAGCATCTACACTGTCAGGTGTAGTGAGAAGTTCCATATACTCTTCTTGAACTTCCGGAGGTAACTCTTCTGATCCCTCTTCGCTTGGTGCTACTTGCACTTCTGCTTCCGGCTCAGGTGTGTACTCTCCAAGATCTTCAATCACTAATTTTTCGTCTAAGTTTGCGGCCTTAATTTCCTGCACACCATCTGTTGGTGGAGGAGTTGGTGCTTCGTCTTCAAATCCGTTTGCCTGCTCAACGTCGAAGTCTTCCAGGGATCTCACAACGTTTACATAAATCGTACTTCTGTCTTCGTTTTGGAAAACGTTGATACGTTGAAGACGAGAAAGCTCAAGAAGCGAGATGAAAGTGATAACGATGTTATCTGTTGGGTCTTTCCCCTCTTCTGCTTTTCCGTTCATTTCTAAAAGTGTATCGAAAGTGGTCTGTTCACCAATTTTCAGATTCGACTTTAAGAATTTTAACTTTTCTTTAATCGATAAACGGTCACGTTTAACAACCGTATATTTTCTTCTTTGTCTGAATAAAAAATCCACCATTGTCATTGTCAGTGAATTTAAATCCATTGGAGTAAGGATCGAGTTAACAATCGCTTTTCTATCTACTTTAGGTTTAACAAAAATCTCGTGACCTTTCTTTTCAAGTTCCCAAAGCTTCTTTCCCATCTTCTGGTAAAGTTGAAGCTCTTCAAGACGTCTGATAAGTTCCGACTGAGAAGTGATGTTTAATCCTTCTACACCAAACTCAGTTTCAAGCCCTTTTAATTCCTCTTCAGCAATACACACCTTAGATTTTAAAAGAAGGAGTGTTGAAGCCAAGAATAGGTAGTCACCAGCGATATCAAAATCAAGATCGCGCATTTGCGCAAGATAATCCAGATACTGCTTTGTAATTTTGGTCAGGTCCAGCTCGCGGATGTTCATCTCTTCTTTTTCAACAAGAAGAAGTAGAAGCCCTAAGGGTCCGTCGAAGTGGTCCGTCTTTACTTGAATTGATGTATCTAACATTAAAAACCTGCAAATATGTGAATGAAAACATTCACGATAAGGTTACTGGCAAGCAAGGCCGGAGTCATAATCCAGTTAAGGATTGGAGTCATAATTAAAATAATTAAGAAGACGAAACTGTAACGCTGAAGCTCTTCATACTTACGGGCCTGATTGTAATCAAGCATTGATGTCACCATTTTCGATCCATCTAGTGGAGGAAATGGGATTAAGTTAAAAACGGCCAGAAGAACGTTAATTGTTACGGCACTCTTAAGCATGTCCGATAAAACCTGAAAATAAGAAAATCCTGGAGAGACTTTCGTAATCATCAAGGCCAAAAGGATAGCTGCAATAATCATTAAAATGATGTTAGCTAGAGGACCTGCAAAACTTACCCAAAAAATTCCCGAACGGATGTTTTTGAATCTTCTCGTGTCGACTGGAACTGGTTTTGCCCATCCAAACATCGTCCCGCCAAGCATGGCCCCAATTAATGGAAAGATAACCGTACCAATTAGATCATAATGGACCACTGGATTTAGGCTAAGTCTTCCAAGTTGCTCACCGGTTGTGTCACCAAAACGTTTCGCCATCCAAGCATGAGCTGCTTCGTGGCAAACGATTGCGAGTAAAAACGCCGGTAGTGAAATGGCAATTCTGTAAATTATATCTTCCATAAGGGGAAAACATATCATTTTGGTCAACATGTAGCAACGAATTACAGGTAAATTAGGACGTGCGTTAGAGGCTAATTAGGCAGTTTTTTATGACTCAAATATTAAAATGTCAGACTATGTTAAAATTTTAAAATATGAAGGAAGAAACACTAAAGAAAAAAGTCCAAGTCGTGATTATCGCCGAAATGAGCCTTTTGCTCTTCGAATTCAATAATCAGATACCAAATAACTACGTCGGTTTTCAAAATATTACCGGTTCAGTGGAAGGTGACGAGAGTTTTATTGAAGCGGCCATTAGAGAGCTCGACGAAGAAGCTGGGATTAAATCTACTGTCATCGACATCAATAAAGAATTCACTTTTTTTGACCGCTGGAAAAAGAACTGCCTGGAAAAAGTTTATCTTTGTTTCCTTACAAAAAAACCAGAGATCACTTTAAATGAAGAGCACCTTTTTTATAAATGGGTTCCTCTCTCGGATGTGAATGCTCACGACTACACGTTCCCTACTAATTTCGAAGCTTTTGAAGCATGCAAAAACTATGTCCTTGAGAATAAGCTATGATCAAAAACTGCTTTTTCTTTACGCTTTTTGTATTGGTATTTTTAAGCCACGTTGTGGCGGCCGAATTAAAACCGTATAAAGTTTATTTAAAACCGGGGACCATTTTAACAAGCTTAAAAGATCATACGGACCAGCAAATCACTCGCGGGATTTATGTCTTTGTTTTGGAAACCAACCCGCTAAGACGCGACCATTTTATCGTCTACGACAAGTCCATGAAACCTGCGTTTGAAACCACCGCTTTAGGAATTGTAGAAATTGAAAAAGATGTAGCGGTTCTTCCAGATATAGACGCTCAAACCATTTACCCCGCCCCCAGTGTCCTACGGGCCAATAATAAAAATGCTTTTTTCGATACGCAATTCAATCTGCATTTTGACAGTGTCGACGCTGCTGCTTTTAACTCACTCTATGGAACCGAACTCACTAGTACACTAGGAAACAGATTTGAAATTCGAACCTTATACAACTCAATATTACCGGTTAATTTTGGACTGGCCTTGAGTTATCAAACGGCTTCATGGTCGGATGAAAATAGTGATCTGAAGCTTTCGGCATTAAGCTTTGGCCCTCATATTCAACACTATATTTACGAAAGAGAAAAAATAGCAGTTTCGTTGTTACTTGGAGCTGAATACTCTCCTAATTATCAAACTTCTTCGGACGAATTCACTGACAAATACAATGCCGTCCTGATCGATTTAGGGACAGAAGTTTTATGGCAAACTGACTTCGGAAAATTGAGCGCGGGGCTGCACTTTAGAAGACATAATTTAACTCTTACTAGTAGCACTCGCACAACGATCGATCCTCTTCCTGAAGACATAACAGTAAATTCAATCGGAGCTATGCTCGGTTACAAATACGAATGGGACTTATGAGAAAATATTTTTTAGGGTTATCCACATTTTTAGTTCTCTCGATGAATGCGGCCAGCGCTTACGATGGAATTATTATTGTTCTTGAAGCTCCCCTATTAAGATCTCCTTCTATGGGATCCACTGTTCTTCAAGTCATCCGAAAAGGTGAAAAAGTTTACGTTCCTAGAGAGTATGCCAACCTGGGAAATATGCCGGAATTCATTCCAACTTTTGATCGTGCTGGAAACAGGGCCTATGTCCCTTCTCGTTATGTGAAAGTTATTACCGGAACAACGGCCGAGAACCAACAGTCGATTCGTTATGCCGGAAATGATCCGACAGACTACAGGC
This sequence comes from Bacteriovorax sp., assembly GCA_040376855.1. Taxonomy (GTDB): domain Bacteria; phylum Bdellovibrionota; class Bacteriovoracia; order Bacteriovoracales; family Bacteriovoracaceae; genus Bacteriovorax. Next base: position 14,238 of record JBEIPV010000054.1, on the reverse strand, counting down.
TCGAAGAGCCTATTCCTCAAACATACCCTTTTGAAGATAGAAATTTTCTTCGTGCTTCAGCGGCCTTCATCGTTGGAAACAATACAACTGCTGCTTATGGATACAACTCTCCTTTTAACTCACAAGAATTTCGCGCAGACATGGGTGGAAGAATCGCTATCACTCGCAAAGTGGCCTTTGATAAATATGACCGCTTCTATTTTGGTTTTATAGGACTTATCACGACTGCAAAAAATACAACGAAATTTAAAAACGATGCACAGGCAGAAGAAAGTCGCAGCATGGTCAGAGGCGGCCCATGGTTAACCTACGACGCTTTTAAAAATGAAAAACTACGCCTTTCAATTGGGACGGGTTTCACTTTTAACTATCATCGCAGCTCCCTGTTTGTTGAGAAAGCACAACAGTCAGAAGAAAGACTCTTTTCAGGTTTTTCAATTTCACCAATGACCAGCACCACGTTGCAAATCAATGATGTCTTGCCTAATACAGATTTTGTAACCGGAGTTGATCTCAGTTTATTTCTTCCTTATTCGGCCAAGTCTAATGAAGAAGCAGAAATTCCCGAGCTTTGGGGTGAAGACAATCAAATCAGTAGCGGCTTGAAAGCTCAGGCCTCACTTTTTTTGGGGATCCAGGTCAAATACTAGAGATTGACCGACTGGATCAGTCTGGTATCTGTAAAAAAAATGTTAAAAAAAATTAAAATAATGAAAAAAATGTCTAAAGTTTTGACGGCCACACACGATAAGTAATGCAAGAGACAAAGTAATCACAATTTCACGGAGGAAATTATGAAAGCATCAAAATCATCATCAAACACACAAGCAACTTCAGAAGTACTATTCCAAAAAATGGGTAACACTTGGTACGTTTTCACTGAAGTGAATGGCGATATGGTTTATTCTGCTCTTCCTAATGGAATGGATCCTCATACAACTAACCTGGAACTTTTCGAAGTGATCGAAGACCATATGTCAAAAGTTTCAAGACACTACGGGAGAAAGCCAGAAGTGGCCGCTTAATTATTTATGAGTGCTTTAAAAAAACCAAACTGCAAAGAAAATACGACAACTTCTACGACGCCGACAAAAAAGGCCAGTCATCTTAGTATTGTAAACGACGATAACACGGTCGTTCAAAAAGCTGAGATTGAGCGTATGAAAAAAGTCATTACAGAAAAGATCAAAGATCCGGCGCTGGCGCGTAAAGCAGCGATGATCATCTCTGAAATGCTCGATAAAAAATAACTAATTTCAAGGAGAGAATCTATTCTCTCCTTTTTCATTTTCCCCTTTGCCAAATCCTCTCAAAAGATCAAAAATAGCAGTGTAAATTTGAATATCTTAAAAACAAGAGAGATTATATGTCAGTTAATCAAGTTCCTTTCATTACACTTAATCGTTTCGAAGCAGGCTTCAAAGAAAATTTTCTTGGTGGTGTTGCGACTCTATTTGAAAAAACTCAATTCGTTGGTGGTCCGGTTGTTGCCGAGCTTGAAGCAGGTCTAGCTTCACAAACCAAATCTAAATTTGCCATCGGTTGTGCTAACGGTACAGATGCAATCCAAATTGCTCTTCGTGCAGTTGGTGTAGAAAAAAATGATAAAGTCCTAGTTCCAGATATGACTTTCTGGGCAACTTTCGAAGCCGTTGTTAACGTTGGAGCTAACCCTGTTACTGTAGACGTTGCTCGCAAAACTTGTCACTGGGATATCGAAACTTTTAAAAAAGCTGTTACTGAATTCAAACCAAAAGCTGCGATCATGGTTCACCTTTACGGATGGGCTTCGCCAGACACAATGGAAATCAGAAAATACGCAAAAGATAACAACGTTCTTTTAATTGAAGACGGAGCTCAGTGCTACGGAACAGAAATTAACGGAGAATCAATTTTAGGTTCTGCTTTAATCTCTACAACAAGCTTTTACCCTGCAAAAGTTCTTGGAGCCTCAGGAGACGCTGGTGCAATCTTCACAAACGATGAAGAGCTGGCAAAAACTTGCAGAATCCTAATCAACCACGGAAGAACTGACCACTACTCTCACGGATTAATTGGTTGGAACTCACGCATTGGTGCTTACGAATCTCTATTCTTAAAACTATCTCTTGAGCACATTGAAGCAAGACTAGAAAGCAGAAGAAACGCTGTGAAGTACTATGCTGAAGCTCTTCAAGGTTTACCTTTTGCTCCAGCTCAGGCCGACTCAAAAGTAAAAGAAAACGGATACTGTGCTGTTGGGTTTATTGATCCAGCACTTCGTCCTGCTTTAATTGAATCACTAAAGAAAGCTAACATTGGTTTCGGGACAATTTACCCGGGAGCAATGAGTTTACAAAGTGGAGCGAAAGCTCACTTAGCTGGGAAAATTGATAATGGGAATGCTCATTACGTTTCTCAGTCAGTTCTAAACCTTCCATGTTTTGCATACATTACAAAAGAAGAATTAGAATATGTTTGTAAAACAGTTAGAGCGCATTTCGGAAAATAGTAGATATAAAAAAGGCCCGCTTCAAGCGGGCCTTTTTTTTAGTTCTTAGATAATCTTGATTTGTCTTTTTCTTTTAGTCCTTCAGTATCTTTTCTCTCTTTCCCTTTTCTTTTTTCGTATTCTTCAGGATTACATTTTTTCAAAATAACATTCGTCACTCTATCCATCTCACCTTTTCTTTCAAGGTAAGGTACGAACTCTCCGTAAGCATAATGATTAAAGTGAGTCATTCCCATGCGGTATTTATAAACCGTTGTCTGGTGAGGAAAGTTACTATCTAAAACTTCCAGATCATAACCATCGTCGCCGATTTTTTTCATATTAATAACTAACCAAGCGTGAGCAACAACACCTTTAATCTGAAGTTTTTGGTAAGCGATGTTTCCTTCATTTTCAACGTAATCATAAAGCTCATTCATCATTCCATACATTTCAATATTATCAACTGAACTGCTTCCACTAAGCCCAATAACCCAATTGAATTTTAAAATCCCGTCACCTTTTTGCCATTTCTCAAGCTCTCTTTGGATAGTCGGTCTATAAGCACTTGAGAAATCCGCAAAGTTGCTAAAGCCAGGAATCGTCACAATCTCTTTACCGGCACGAAGTTTTTCTACAATCTCTTTTGCCTGTTGAACTGTTGGAACTTGCTCAGCAGGTTTATAGATCGTTAAATAAAGAGCGTTACGTTGCATCCTAGAGTGCCACCAACAAACTCCCCCGTTCCCGATTCCACCACGGTTAGCGAAGGCCATTAAATTGTCTGAATTCGATGTTAATTCCTTAACAGATTTTATTGACGCACGGTCTGCACAAAATTGATCCATCGATTGAGATGGTGTGTTTGCTGCCATTGCGCTAAAGCTACACGCCAATGCTGCTAAAGCTAATATAGTAGATTTCATACAGTTGCCTCCAAAAGACATTAAAAAGAGCTCTGAATTGGTTATACATGAGGATCGTAACGCACTCCGTAAAACATACAACCAACCGTGAAATCTTTATAGGAGATCTATTGCTTAGAAGGCCCATGAATGATAACTAAACCCTTTAAAATTAAAAGGCTTTAGACAATGGTAGATTATTCTTTCAAAGAAGATTTTAAGTACAAACACGAAAATCCGTACCACGATAAATTGGGCGAGTTTTCGGAATTCGTTTTAAGAGATCACGAAGCTGAAGCTCATAAAGGAAAATGGAACTCAGAAGTCTTCAAAAGAGAAGGCCCTTTATTTTTAGAAATCGGAACAGGTGCCGGTCACTTCATGATGGACTACTGTGCTGATCATCCAACTCATAATTTCGTAGGCCTTGACTACAGATTCAAAAGAAGTTTTCACCTGGCAAAAAAATTAGCGGGCATGGAATTTAAAAACTTCAGATACCTGCGTGCTAAGGGTGAGAGAACAGAGTTTATGTTTGAAGAAAACGAACTCGATGGGATTTTTTATTTCTTCCCTGATCCATGGCCAAAAACAAAACATAATAAGAAACGTCTTATCCAAGAACCTTTCCTAAAGTCTGCCAACAAGTGTTTAAAACCTGGCGGAATTTTCTATATCAAAACTGATCACGATGACTATGCGGCCTGGATGGAAAAAGAAATCAAGAAATGTGATCTCTTTGAAATTCTCCTGGAAAGTAAGGATTTAAGAGCTGAGCATCCAGAGCATTTACTGGCAAAATATACTACGGGCTTTGAAAAGATTTTCCTTGAACAAGGGATCAAAATTAAGGCGTTCGTTTTGAGATCAAAGAAGTAATGTCATTAGACGATTTGAAACAAAAGATTAAAGAAGAAATTCCTATTTCTTCGGTAATCGGCAATTATCTTTCGATTAAACGCTCAGGCTCAGCGATGGTTTCGCTTTGCCCGTTTCATGGCGATACCAAGCCATCAATGAACATCAACGATTCAAAAAAGATCTTCAAGTGTTTTGCTTGTGGAGCTGCCGGTGATGCCATTACGTTTGTAATGAAACACAGAAACCTTGATTACGTTGAGGCCTTAAAAGAAATTTGTCAGAAACAAGGAATCAACTTTGAGTCTTATCAGGAAGAAAGAAAGGTTAATCCAAAAATGGAGATGGCCAAAAAAATTCTGACTAGAGCGGCCCTGCTTTATAGAAAGATCGGATCATCTAATCAATTTCCTCCTTACAATAACTTCATCAAAAATCGCGGACTCGACAGTGAGATCGCAACGACTTATTCATTGGGATTTGCTCCTAATAAAAGCTCCATCACCGACTATTTGAAATCAATTCCCGACCCAAAAGACCGAGATTTTGCCATTAGCGTGGCCTTGGATATCGGCTTAATCAGGAAAGATAAAAACAATCCTGAAGCTCAATATGACACCTTTAGAGACAGGATTATCTTCCCTATCTGGGATCAATTCGGCCAGGTTGTTGGGTTCACTTCACGTGCTATCAGAGACGATCAGAAAGCTAAATACATGAATTCGGTCGAGTCTTTCGTCTTTAACAAGAGCAACATCCTCTATGGCTTCCATCTTGCTAAAAATGCTATCAGGGAAAAAGATAGTGTCATCTTAGTCGAAGGAAACATGGATCAGATCGCGCTTTACCACAATGGATTTTTAAACACCGTAGCTGTTATGGGTGTTGCACTTGGGACGAGCTCCCTTGAGCGTATTGTGGCGCTTACAAAAAATGTTTACCTGGCCCTTGATAGTGACCGCGCGGGATTTATCGCGATGGAGCGAATCAATAAACAACTTGCCGAAAAAGGCATAGTCGCAAAGTATTTAGACTTCTCTCCCCAGAAAGATCCGGATGACTACTTGAAAGCTCATGGTGCGTTAGCCTTACAAGAAAAGATCGAAAACGCTATTCCGGCCATCGATATACTTTTAAATAATTTGATTCCTGAGAAGCTTCCAGAAGTCCTCGACAGGAAGCTTGAGATCCTCCACAAGGCCTTTGATGTGGTGGCCCCGCTACGTTCTGACCTGTCTGCGACTGAGCGAGTTGTAGGGCTGGCAAAGCGTTTAGGACTGAAGGCCGAGCCGTCTCAAATCATTAAAAATTATGAAGATCACTTAAGTAAATCGGCCGAAAAACCGAAATTTATCCAACCCAAAAAAGAAGTGATTAACGACGATGGACCTGTGTACAGAGATGAAGATTTTATTCCTCACGAAGACAATGAAACTCCATTTGATATCGAAGTCTCTCCACCTGATGTGTATCTCAGCAAGATGGAGAAGCTGTTAGTGCAAGAACTAGTCCAACTTCCCTCTCTATTAAACATGGATAAAATGAATGAAATCCTTGATTTAGTTACCAATGATGAGGTAAAAAAATACATTGGAAAAATACGTAGGATCACTATGGAAGTAGATGATCGCGAATACGAATCAGTAGTGCTCAACTTAACAAACACTTCTGAATACTCGATTGATTTACGAGAAGTAGTTACATCAGCATTCTATAACTACAGACCAAAAGACGCAGACAAAAAAACCAAGTCGCGCATTCTCTTCGATCTAAAAAATAAACTGCACACAGAGCAGTTAAAAAATAAAAAAGAAGAAATTAAAAAACTTCAACAAACATGTGATTCAGAAGAAGAGATGACGAAACTTTTGAATCAATTAACAGAAATAGAAAAAACTATACAGATAATTAAGAATTCAAAACCCGAAAAAAATAATTAAGGGAGTCCAAAAAAATGAGTAACCCAATTTCCCAAGTCGTGGCATCTTTCCTGAACTCAAAAGAGTTCAACCGTCTTTTGACGAAGGGAAAAGACCAGGCATTTATTACTGCTGAAGAAATCAACGACGCACTTCCCGCCGGCATTGTCCTGGCCAGTGACGTTGATGAAGTCATGACTCGTATCTTAGAACTTAAGATCGACGTTATGGATCAGGCAGTTGAAGAAGAAGAAGATGAAGAAGGGATCCGCTTAGACGGAACAGAAATCATCGAAGAAGCACTTTCACGTGAAGAAAAAGCAGAACTACGTTCAGCTTCTACAGATCCAGTTAAACTTTATTTAAAACGTATGGGTTCAGTTGCACTTCTAACTCGCGAAGGCGAAGTTGTTATTGCAAAAGAAATTGAAGAAGGTGAAAGAGAGATTATCCTTTCGGCCCTATCTTCAACTCACGCTCTTAAAGAAGTTGGTAAGCTAAGAGAGAAAATCGAAACTCAAGAGAACCCACAAGAATTCGTTAAAGAACTTGTACGTGGACTTGATGACGAATCATCTCCAGCTGACATCAAAAAAGTAAAAGACAGAATTTACACTGTAATCGATCAGATTGCTGTGATCCTTCAAGAAACTGAAAAAGCGGATGGAACTCTTAAAGCTCTAGACGTTCCTCAGAAAAAATTGATGGATGAAATTTCTGCTGAGCTTGCTGATTTAACTTTCAACAGAAAAATCATCAACTCATTCGTTGAACCAGTTAAGAAGTACTACCTTCAGTTTACTGAAATGTTCGATCAACAGGATCGTATTTTCAAATTCCTTGAAGTTGGTAATGCTGAAGATTACAAAGTCCTTTATGACAAAATCATGGAAGACGATGCGTTCAAGAGAAAGCTTGCAAAAGACCTTTTCACGACAGACGCTAAGATTGAGCAGCTTGTTCGTAACCAGGAAGATATCCTTCGTAAGCTTCGTCGCTTAACGATTGATGCCGGAATGGAATACACTGACATCGAAAACGTTTATAAGATCATCATCGAAGGTGAAACTAAGGCCGATAAAGCGAAAGCTCAACTGGTTGAAGCTAACCTACGTCTCGTTGTTTCTATCGCTAAAAAATACACTAACCGTGGTCTTCAGTTCCTGGATCTAATTCAGGAAGGAAACATCGGTCTAATGAAAGCTGTAGATAAGTTCGAGTACCGTCGTGGATACAAGTTCTCGACATACGCAACTTGGTGGATCCGTCAGGCAATCACAAGAGCGATTGCAGATCAGGCCCGCACAATCCGTATCCCGGTTCACATGATCGAAACAATTAACAAGATGGTTCGTACATCTCGTCAGTTAATTCAGGAATTAGGGCGTGAGCCAACTCCGGAAGAAATTGCTGAGAAAATGGAACTTCCAGTTGATAAAGTTAAGAAAGTTCAAAAGATCTCTAAAGAGCCAATCTCTCTTGAAACTCCAATCGGGGAAGAAGAAGATTCATCTCTTGGGGATTTCATTGAAGATAAGAAAATCATCTCACCAGCTGACGCTGTCATGAGTATTACGCTTTCTGAGCAGACACGTGCTGTTCTTTCAACGTTAACTCCGAGAGAAGAGAAAGTTCTTCGTATGCGTTTTGGTATTGGGGAAAAATCGGATCACACTTTAGAAGAAGTTGGTCAGGATTTCTTCGTTACTCGTGAACGTATTCGTCAGATTGAAGCGAAAGCACTTAGAAAACTTCGTCACCCATCGCGTGCGAAACTTCTTAAGTCTTACGTGGACAACTAGAAAATTTCAAAAGGCTCCTTCGGGAGCCTTTTTTTTTGCCTAAGAATAAAACTGTGGAAGAGTGACCTTAAAGCAGGCCCCTACACTCTGACCTTCTGGGCATAGTTCCAAGACACCACCATTAAAAGAAATAACATTAAACGAATAAGTCAGACCTAAACCAATCCCCTGTCCGATAATCTTATTGGTAAAAAATGGATCGAATATGTGCGGTTGAATATCAAGAGGAATACCTCTGCCATTGTCTTTAAAGATGACAACGATATTGTCTTCAATTTGTGAAAGCTCAATAGTGATTAGGCCGTAATCAAGACTCAGGTCAATCAACTCATCCAGAGAGTTTTCATAGATATTATAAAGAGCTCTATAGATCTCACTCGCGATTCCATTAAATAAAAAATTATCCCCAGTGACTTTAAACTCTACCTGAATGTTGCGTGAACCGATTTGTTTTTTCCCTTTCTCTATCATCGCTAACAAAATTTCACGAACATCAAATGGCGCAATCTTCTTTCCTTTTGTGTCGGCGATATTTCTCATGGATGAAGTGATATCTTGAATACGCCTTACGTTTCGATCAATCTTGATCATATAGTGTTTTAGATCATCTTTATTAATGTCCTTATCACTGGCAATCATACGGTTAATTTTTAATTGTGAGCCGCGAATCACGGCCAATGGATTATTAATTTCATGGGCCACGCCGGTGGCAAGTTTTCCTAATGAGGCCAGCTGACTCAGGCGAAAAGACTTGGCCTGCAGCTGTTCGTTTTCCGATGAGGTTTTTTCTCGCAAAACATCAGTCAAAACGCACAAGGCCGTAAGCATCATGATTCCAAAAATTGTGGAAATATTAAGAAATTGATCGACGCCACCTGAAGGAATAACGCTCTCTGGAAGCATTCCATGGCGTTGTAGCAAAATTGTAAAAGCAATATTCACGCTCATGATGAGAAACCAGATGATGCTGTAATAAGCGTTTAGCAAAAAGGCCGCAATCACTGGAACCATTCCAATCCACCAGATGGACGAGGCCTTAATTCCTCCCGTATATAAAGTCAGAACCTGAATAGTGAGGAAGTAAATGATCACAATGTAGTTGGCGATGAAAATATAAGAGTTTGTACGCTTCAAAGCGAACGGAATCAGGATGCTGCAGATTAGACCTGCTAAGCATGCAAAGGCCAGCACCTTGGCCTCGTAACGGATGAAATAAGTAATTGAGAAGTAAGCACTCAAAGTTACTAAACAGTAAGTAAACGGTGTCACATACCGGGCCTTAGCGATTTGTGATTGTTTAGATAATGTGACCGTAAGGGTTTTCATAAACAATACATATGTAAAAACGCAGGAAACATAAATGCGCGAGACATTACTTGATTAAATCATTTTGCGTTTTTAAATCCTGATAAAAAACTCAAAATTCCCCAGCTGAAAATAAGAAAATTGTCAAGAGAAATTACATATCGGCACGTTAATATACATCAAGATAATAGGTCACGATTAGACAAATTTAGCGTATAATATCCCCTTGATCTAAAACCAAAGAGACACATGAACGAACAACGTACGTGGAATATTCCTGAAAAAATTACCGAAGAATGTAAGCGCTTTTTTGCTCCTGCAATTATTCAAAACGGCCTAAGATTTTTTAAACTCTCACGAGTTTCAATTTCTTTTAAGAAAGGTTCAGCTGAAACGTATTACATCGTCAGCGGTATCGTTCGCGATGATCGCGCACACGAGACCAAGATCGTTTACAAAAAACGTCTTGAAGGAACACCTGAAGGCCCTTTCTCTTCTAATTGTGATTGCCATCACTGGAAAGAAAATGCTCACTGTGCTCACGTCGTAGCTCTTTTTATTACGTATCAAGTTCAACAATATCTAGAAGAACAAGGTGAAAATGCTGGTAGCGATGAAGAGAGTGGACTTCCACCTATCGTTATCAATTCAAGCTTTGGTGTAAACGTTGCTGAGTATGGAACGATTATCAATGGGCCTCACCAGTTAATTGGTGCCCCAGCTGCTCCTACTTACTCTGCTCTTCAATACCTACTTCATAATAAAAAAGTGGTCGCTTTCCCAATGCCGGAAACTTTCCGCGGAAAATTGCAGATTCACTTACACCACGAAGAAAAAGTACGCTTTAGATACAATCCTCCGGGCGAAGATAAGGCGATTGCCGAAGTTTCTCTTTTTGAGAATCTTTACTTGTTTAACTGGAAAGACGGAACAGTTCTGCACATACCAAGTGACTTAAAAATCCTGGTTCAAAGAATTCGTCTGAATCTTTTTTCTTATACGATCAATGATATTTTAAGCAACATCCAGGAACTTGATTTACTTCATCAGGTTGAAGTCTTTATTGAAGGGACTCCTCTGGAAGAAATCAGATCAAGCCGTCCGAAATGCCGTGTGACTCTGGCCCCTGCTGAAAAGAAAGGTCTGCTTCATGCAAGCCTTGAGTTTTTTGATGAGTCTGAACTTCTGGTTATGCCGAATGAGTTCATGTCTTATTTCACTTTCAATCACGGGATTCTTTCTCACTTTAAAAAGAAGCAAGAAGCTTATGATTTCGTTCTAGCTGTTAAAGACAGCATCGTCGGCAATAATGATGGCTATAAAAAGTTTATCGTTTCAGCTAACAAAAAAGTTAAGGCCCAAAGTCTTCTGACTGAAATCCAAAAGAACCGCGATACTGTTTTATATGACCAGACTAATAAACTGGTTTGTTTATATGATAATCAGCTTATCCGCGAACTCTTCCTGTCAATGATCCAGCATTTTGGAGACCAGTTCTTCAGATACGCTCACCTTGATGGTGACGAAAAGAAAATTAAGTACGATGTTCAACCGGCCGTGGTTTTTGCAGGTCTTACTGAATTCCATCGTGCCGTTTCAATTCTTGGAATTGAAATCTATTACGACCGCCATGAGATTTCTAAATGGAACTCCCGCATCCGCTTCGAGCGTCGTTCATCAAGCACAAAGTGGTTTGACCTTGAACTTAACATCGACGAAGAGGATTTAGCAGTTATTCAAGAGGCCGACCTTGAGGCCGGAATGGTTATTACGAAGAAAGGATTAATCCTTTTATCGAAAGAGCAAAAAGACCTGATCCGCTTTATGCAGAAATACACAAAGTATGAGGCCACTGAAACGAAAACAGAAATTGATGGAAGCCAGTCTTTCAAAAAATTCATTCTTCCTTTCAACCGCGCACGTATCTTTGAATTATTTGAACTAAGAAAACTTGGAATTGAAGGGGCCCTTTCAGAAGAAGATATCGCTCTATGTGAGAAGTTATCTAACCTGACAGAAATGCCGACATACCCTCTTCCAGAACAACTGGATGGGGTTCTTCGCCCTTATCAGACGACTGGATACAATTGGCTAAGATTTTTATATGAGCACAAACTTGGTGCCTGCCTTGCCGATGATATGGGTCTTGGTAAGACACTTCAGACCATTACATTCCTTCAGTCTATCTACGATAAGATTGACCGCGTACTGATTGTTTGTCCGGTCACCATTCTCCTTAACTGGGAAAAAGAGATTCAGAAATTTTCTAAGATGGATATGCATATCTATCACGGAGGATCTCGCGAATTCCCTAATGATAAAAAAATTATTCTAACTTCTTACGGAGTTATGAAAAAAGAATCTGAAGCCGTCTTTGCCAATATCAACTTTGATATCCTGGTTCTCGACGAAGTTCAGCACTTGAAAAACGTAAGATCACTAGGAGCATTCTCTGCTCGTAAGATCAACGCAGACTTCAGAGTGTGCTTAACTGGTACGCCAGTTGAAAACGACCTTTCAGAATTCTACAACATTTTAGACTTATCAATTCCTGGGATTTGGGGCGATCTTCAGTTCGTAAGAGCTGTCTCAAACACAAAGACTCGTGGAATTGCCAGAAGAACAGCTTCTCCGTTTATTTTAAGACGTACGAAGTCTCAGGTTCTTCATGATCTTCCGCCTAAGATTGAAAACAATGTGTATCTTGAGCTTAGCGAAGATGAGAATAAGTTTTATCAGCAAAACATTGTTTCAATTCGTGCACGTATTCAGAACTCGACGACTTCAGCGAAGTACGGAGAGATCCTGCGTGGACTGCTGCAATTGAGACAAAACTGTTTATGGCAGAATCGTTCGGGTGATAATAACCCGAAACACATGGACTCAACTAAGATTGAATTTTTAATGGAAACGTTGGAAACGATTTTAGAAGAAGGCCAACAAGCAATCATCTTCTCTCAGTTTACAACTTACCTGGATATCATCCAGCACTACTTCCGTGAAAAACACTGGAAGTTCTCTCGCATCGATGGAAGCCAGAGTATTAATAAACGTCAAGAGCAAGTTGAACAGTTCCAGTCTGGAAAAACTCCGATCTTCTTAATCTCACTTAAGGCCGGGGGTGTTGGTCTAAACTTAACAGCAGCAAGCTACGTGTTCATTATGGACCCTTGGTGGAACCCAGCCGTTGAATCACAGGCCATCGATAGAGCGCACAGAATTGGGCAGAAGAACACGCTTACTGTGTACCGTCCGATTATCAAAGGCTCTGTTGAAGAGAAAGTTTTAAAACTTCAGGAAGAAAAGAAGCAGTTATTCCAGGATTTATTATCTTCGGATGCTGATGATCAGGCGTTCTCTGGAAGATTAACGATGAAAGACTTCGAGATGTTGTTTTCTTAGTTAGTTGGTGGGATTCGCCATGAGGCGCTGCTTTTAATAAACAGGTCCACCAAATCTTCTGCTTGATTGGTCTGACTTGTTTTGGGTTCGACAATTCTCTTAATCACTTCATCTAAATTTTTTGTATTCATTGGAAGACCTTCTGCGATTTTCGCGAGGGTCTTTCCTGCTTCTAGGAAATATCTTGTTGATTCAGGGCCTGTACTTCCGGCCGTTATAAACGAAGAGCTGATTTGAATTAAGTCTTGTTTTAATTTTGTGAGTTTTGCTTTTTCTTGGGCATTTGCTTCTGGGTTGAAGTTGATATTTTCAAAGGCCCATTTTTTTAGTTCTTTTAGGTTTGTGTCTGGGGCATAGAATGCTTCGACCTTATCGAAATCGAAACCCCAGTTTGTTTTTTTCACAACCACGCCCTGGCAAGTTGTCTTACGGGCGTCTTCTTCAAAGTTACTGATTGTGACGTTTGAAATCGCCGCTATGGAGTGAATTGTGTCTTCGGCATTACAAAGGTAAGTGCATTCGAAGATGACGGTTCTTGGGTATGTGTGGAACTCTTTAGAGATGTATCTTTTTGTGGCCGGGAGTGGAAGGCATTCGTTTGGGCCAGGAGATCCAACAGCAGCGTGTGCAGAAACAGCAAAAGTTAAACAAAGTAATATAGTAATTAATTTCATAATTGAATGCAGTTTACCATTAAAGGGCCGGTATCACATTTTGATGGATAATATTTACAGTTCTGATTCTAAGAGAGAAAAGGTCTTTATATTTTAGCAACTTAGCATCAGGTAAAAAATGAGTGTTTTGAATAAGGGAGCCAAAACCTAATTTGGAGCCCCTATGCCAACTATTTCATATTTTTACGGAATAAGAATCTACCTTCCACCCAAAGATCACAACCCTCCTCATTTTCACGTTAAATACGCCGAATATAATGCTCAAGTAGAGATTAAAACTGGCAATATTCTCGCAGGTAAATTACCTCCCAAGGCAAGGGCCTTAACAGAAGAATGGAGAATGCTTAACGAGGAAGCTCTTTTAGAAAACTGGCAACTTATGATAGAATCTAAAGAACTTAAGCCTATTAATGGATTAAATTAAATGAATGAAACTCCAAAAGTAATTAAAGCTAAATCTTTTTCAAACAGAGATATTGAAGTTACTTTTGATAATGGAGTTCATTCAATTATTAATTTTAATAATTACTTTTCTTATGATGGCTACTACTCATTTCTATTAGATATTAACAATTTTTTAAATCTTAAAATTGAAGAATCAGGCGATTATATCTATTGGATTAATAACAAAGGAGAAGAAATCGAAATAGATCCTCTCATTCTGTATGCAATTTTCTCCCAAGAAAAAATCATCATTGATGGCAAAGTTGTATTCGACCCTGCCTTGGGCAAGAACGCCTGGACTTAAAAGGTTCCTGCAGACTTGTGGTAGCGATACCGCAGTATTCACTACCCCCGAATGATCTTATTCAGCTCAAGAACTTGATGACTTAAACTCTCAGACTGCTGCCCTAACATCACAACCGTCTTCGAAATATTCCCCGTAATTTCCATACTCTTCAC
>JBEIPV010000178.1:0-4350 GCA_040376855.1 Bacteriovorax sp. | reverse complement strand
CATTCAGGATGGGGCTAAAGATATTCAATTTGATCTTAATGAAGTTTTTAACCTTAAAATTCCCAGAGAGCTTCCAAATGTTGATTCAAGCTTTTTGGCACCTGAAAAACTTTGGAAAGATAAGTCTGAATATAATAAAGCGGCCCTTTCCTTACGAAATAGATTTGAGGACAATTTTAAAAAATTCTCTAGTGAGATTTAAATGGATCATGATCAATTTATCTTTAATTTAGACGATGCTAAAAAATCCCTAGCGCTGGGAGGACTGACGACATCAGAAGTCCAAAAGAGAAGATTGATATATGGAAAAAATGAACTTCACTCTCAAAAACCCAAAAAACTTTTCACCTATATCCTAGAGCTTTTCAAGGACCCAATGGTCTACCTCCTCTTTATTTGTGGGGGGATCTATTTTTTTCTGGGTGATCACAGCGAAGCCATGATGCTTTTGGCATTTTTATTTTTAATTATCGGCATTACTATTTTTCAGGAAAAAAAAACAGGCAATGCAATAGAGGCGCTCAAATCCATTTCAAATCCTCGGGCCTTAGTTCTTCGAGATGGACAAAAAACAAGGATCGCAGGTATCGACATCGTCCCTGGAGACCTGGCCTATCTCAATGAAGGAGACTACATTCCGGCCGATTCATATTTATTAAATGCTATAAATGTTGAGGTGAATGAGTCTATCCTGACAGGAGAATCAATCCCCGTCATAAAAAAGAGTGGTGACAAATTATTTTCTGGAACAACTGTCGTCAAAGGTCATGCAGTAGCGTGTGTTCACTCCATTGGACAAAATACCGAGATTGGTAAAATTGGAAAAATCATCACTGAAGATGAAAAAAACTTATCAAGACTGGAAATAGAAACCCATCATCTTGTAAAAAAACTTTCAATTATTGCTATCGCTCTTTGTCTTTTTGTCATCATCTTTTATTCCTTAACTAATCATGATTGGATCAAAGGATCTTTAATCGGTATTTCATTGGCAATGGCGATTTTACCTAATGAGCTACCGGCCGTTCTTACTATTTATTTTGCTATCGCGGCCTGGAGGCTTTCTAAGTATAAAGTTTTAACACGAAAAGTTTCGTCTATTGAAAACCTGGGCTCAATCACTGTTCTATGTGTAGATAAGACTGGTACTTTGACCATGAATCAGATGGCGATCCAAAAAATATACTCACATAACGAAGTTATTGACCTGTCTGAAAATAAAGAATCCACTTTGCCCGAAGCCTTTCATGAAGTTTTAGAATACGGCATCCTGGCAAGTCGAAAAGATCCTTTTGATCCAATGGAGATAGCTTTTACAGTTGCCGGCAATAGATACCTTCAAAATACAGAACACCTTCATCACGATTGGGATCTTGAAAAAGAGTACCCTCTCACTCCCGAACTTCTCTCTGTAACCCATGCTTGGAACACTCACCAGGGAAAAGGACTCGCCATCGGTGTTAAAGGCTCTCCTGAGGCCATTATTGATTTATGCCATATGAATGAATCAGACAAAAAGAAGATTCAAGATGCCGCCGAGGAAATGGCCTCAAATGGATTGAGAATTTTGGGAGTTGCAAAATCCTATATTGCAGATGATAAATTGCCAGAGATTCAGCATGACTTCACCTTTGATTTTTTAGGATTGGTAGGAATTGCTGACCCAATTCGCCCGGGAATAAAAGAGTCTATTGATGAATGCAGAGGCGCCGGCATCAGAGTCATCATGCTCACCGGAGATCATCCGGTCACTGCTAAAAGTATTGCAACAAAAATAGGCCTGAGAAATCCTGACAATGTCGTAACTGGAGTTCAACTGGAAACGATTCCTGACTCTGATTTGTCTGATTTACTCAAAAATATTTCTGTCTTCTCTCGTATTATGCCTGAGCAAAAATTACGTTTAGTAGAAGCTCTAAAAAAGAACAACGAAATTGTGGCCATGACTGGTGACGGGGTGAACGATGCCCCTGCCCTTCGAAGCGCGCACATCGGAATCGCGATGGGAGAAAGAGGAACCGATGTAGCAAGAGAGTCTTCAGACATCGTTTTACTCAATGACGATTTCTCATCCATTATAGAGTCGATTAGGTGCGGTCGAAGAGTTTACATCAATATAAAAAATGCCCTTATCTATTTATTCTCTATTCATATTCCGATTGCAGGCATGTCAGTCTTGCCAGTTGTATTTGGAACTCCTCTCGTTTTACTACCGGCCCATATCGCATTTTTACATTTAATCATTGAGCCAGTGTCTTCAATCGCCTATGAAGGAGAGGAATCAACAGAAAACGTGATGAAGCAAGCTCCAAGACTGTCCACTGATTCTCTTTTTAATTTCGATCTCTGGTATGTAAGCTCCATAAAAGGAGTTATCCTTTTTGTCACTTTAGCGGCCGTTTATTTAATATCTTTATGGAGGAAACAAGGAGAGGCCGATGCCAGAACATTGGTGGTAACCACTTTAATTCTTTCTAATACATTACTTATTTTTTTAAATAGAGGGGCAAGTGTTTCATTGAAAAGTAAATTCAAAACAAGACCCAGTAAAATTGTAACATGGATACTGGTCACTTCGATCTTTATGCTTTTTGCAGCACTCTACATTCCTTCAATGAGATCTCTTCTCAATTTTTCATTTATGCATCCGATTGATATAGCTATTTGTTTTTTTGCCACTTTTCTTTCAATCGGAATGAGCGAGATAGGTTTATTTATGTTAAATAAAAATCCCCCTGCTCAGTAATTTCCTTGGTGATAGTATCTTTTTAAAACTTTATAGCCACCATCATCTGAATACATATACAGCGTAGTTCTAAAATAAAGTTGTCTAAAATCATCAATCAGATCTTTCACCGATTTTGTCGACATCAATCCAGAACTCATATTCAAGACTGCATTTGAATGCCCGGTAAGTACAAAATTTCCAACATCAGTCTCTGGTAAAAAGACATGTCCATTGGTAATGGCCTCTGTTTCAAATTTTGCGTAATCCTCTAGATTCAATGTCACAACTTCTGCATTTTCATCGGCAATTTTGTCACTAATACCTTTGGCCTTCATCATAAGCGTTGAACCAATTTTAATCGTGTTAAAACCAATATTTTTCACTTTACCAGAAGTCGTGATCTTTACTGAGCTATCGGTTAAAGAAGCTTGTGAGGTCACATCAAAAGTATCTAACTCAACAGGGTTTATGTTGTGATCTTTAGGTAGCGCAATATCATTTTTTAATTCTACGATAGTGCTTGAATGTCTGGCATGACGGTCAATCATATCAATGGGAAATGTTCCGTAACCATCATCACCCCAAACTTTTCCCCAGCTATTTTTAAAGAAAAAAACTTTTTTCTCCAGATCGTATCCAGTGATCACGACTTCATGTGATCCACACTCCTGAGTAGCTTTAATACACTCTTCGCGCATTTCTTCTGTGTACTCGACTTCACCATTATTTTTCCAGCCGCGGAAATTCACCGGAACGGCGATACTCATAGGGCTTTTGGTAGTGGCAAGTTCAATAATGATGTCGTTTGTCGTCCCATCTTTCATATGAAATAGTTCAAAATCATCAGCTGAAATCTTTTTGGCCATCACTTCGGCCGGAGGAGCATTATGCGAATAACATTCAGCTGGAGCTTTTTCATCATCGACGACAAAGTCATTACATTTTTCAACAGAACCAAACCATATCGGTTGATATGGCCAGTCTTTCTCCAGGAGAAAATCTTTTTTATCTAAAATAGCAGTGTAAAGATTTGTAAGTGCCGTCCCAGCTTCAGTTTGAGAAAAGTATCCATTTTGTTTTGTACTATAATTTATGTATTCTTCTGAAAGATTCACTTCAATATTCATTTTTCTCTTAATCGCTGATTCTGCTAAGGCCGCAGCAGTAAAGTGCGAGCATGTCCCTCTGCTGTCCTGGTCTTTAACCGGAGTCATTGAGTCTTTGAGATTCACTGATAAAGGGATATTGCCTAACTTGCTCTCATCGAATGTGCTGGGGTTATTAACATCATTAAAAACGGCAAGTGTGTACTTCGCGCTCATACTTGAATCGGATGAATTCTTTTTAGCGCCACAACCCGAAAAAATCAGTGCGCTACAGATCATCGCCGCATTTAAAGTCAACTTCATTAAGACCTCTTTTAAAGAATCATTAACCCATTAGAGCAAGAAGCGTTCCGAAAAGACTCTTATGGTTTAAGCTATTTAGAGGTCTGAAAGTGAATGAATTTGAGATGAGTGTCTAAAGTTTAGACACTATCTTAGATAGAATTCGAAATTACAATTTCCTTTACCGCTGTAACAAATTTCTCCACCGCCTTGGTTGCGGTATCTAGGCACAAT
>JBEIPV010000204.1:0-3132 GCA_040376855.1 Bacteriovorax sp. | reverse complement strand
TCCATGGGGGCTTGAACCAAAACGTGCCATCAAGGACTTAAAAGCGATCTGGCCTTTATATAAATATTATTTCGATGTGAAACTGCATGGAAGAGAGTATGTGCAGGACAAACCTTATATGGTGGTTTCAAATCACACCGGCCAGATTCCGATTGATGGGATGATGATTTGTACAGCGTTTGCTACAGACATGGCCCACCCGAGAGTTTTAAGACCTTTAGTTGAAAGATATATGACGTCCCTTCCTTTTATCGGAAGATGGTCAAGTGAAAGTGGCGCTGTTCTTGGCGACAGAGTGAATTGTCTGAATCTTTTAAAGCGTGGTGAATCTATTTTAGTTTTCCCAGAAGGTGTTCGCGGTATTGCAAAAGAAACGAAGGATCACTATAAACTTCAGCGCTTCACAAAAGGTTTTATCAGGATGGCCCTATCATCTAAAGTAGAGATTCTTCCGATTGCCGTTGTTGGTGCAGAAGAATTTTTTCCTTATGTTTTTCATTTGAAAAAAATGGCCAAGATGCTCAGCCTTCCGGCACTTCCTCTTTCATTAAATTTATTCCCACTTCCTTCTCCTGTAGATATTTATATTGGTGAGCCTTACATTCTTCCCGCTGAGTTAAGTGCAGAAGCCCTCGATGAAGAACTAGAACCACACATCATCGCTCTGGAAAAACGCATCGACACTATGGTAAAAGAAGGCCTGGAGAAAAGAAGAACAATGGCACAAAGGTTAAAAAAGTCATGAGCAAGAAAATTCTGATCATTGGAATTCAGGGAGCTCTTGCCAGAATCACTGCTGAGTTATTGATTAAAAATAAACCTGATATTGAAATTTTAGGTGTCGACTCGCGTCCAGTTGATTTGATTCAACCGCGCTCACAACTAAAAGCAATCCAGATGAAATACAATCGCACTAATTTTGAAAAACTCTTTCGCGAGCACCAGTTCGAAAGTGTTTTACACTTAGGACGCCTTGGTCACTCACCTGCGATGGGAAATATCAACAAACGCATTGATGTTAACTTAATTGGTACCAATACCATTCTAGAACTTGCTCAAAAATTTCAGGCAAAAAAAGTTGTCATTCTTTCCACCCACCACGTTTACGGCGCTCTTCCTGATAACCCGATGTTCTTAAAAGAAGACTCTCCACTACGTGCCAGCTTTAAATACGCTGAACTTCGCGACGTTGTTGAAATGGATCAGATGTGTACGAACTGGATGTGGAAAAACCAAAACACGATTGAAACGATTGTTCTTCGCCCATCAAACATTATCGGGCCACAAATTAAAAACTCAATCACTCAGTATTTAAAAACTCCGTATGCTCCTTTGCCAATTGATTACAATCCAATGTTTCAATTCATTCATGAATACGATATGGCCGCAATGATTGTAAATGCACTGGATAAGCTTACGACTGGGATCTACAACGTAACCGGTGATGATGTTATTAGTCTTCATGAAGCAGCTGAAATCATCGGCGCGAAGAAGATCCTGGTGCCTATTATTGCCGTTGAACAACTAGCAAAATTCCTCACTCCCGTATGGAAATTCCCACTATATTTGATCGATTATATTAAATACCCTTCGACCCTCGATAATAGTGAACTAAAAAAAGTACTTGGCCCTGACACTTTCCGTTTTAGCGCTAAGGAAGCTTTGGAACTTTTAAAGCTTCATTAGCTTTAATTTGAGTCAAAAATCCTCAATTTATCACTCATAATTTTGTCACAGTTTTTGCATCTCTATCCATAGATGTGGCAAAAAACTTTTACAAAGAAGTAAATTATGAGTGTGACATACTACCAACAAAAGCTCTTAGATAAGATAAAAGAAATTTATCCTACTCTTTCCAAAAATGTGACTGAAGCCTATCTTCTAACTCCAAGGCATTTGTATGTTCCCATTTTATTGCATAAGGGCGGGCATACACATTCACGAATCAAAATTAATGAAAGTAATCTCAATGAGCATCTAGAAGAACTCTACTCCGATAGACCCCTGGCCATTTACCACGGCCCTGAAAATTACTACTCCACTATTTCTCAACCTTCTTTTGTCTTAAAAATGATCGACATGCTCGATCTCAAACCAGGTGATAAAGTTTTTGAACTTGGTACTGGGAGCGGATGGAATGCTGCTTTGATGGGAAGAATGGTTTCTCCTTTTGGAAAGATCATCAGTTTGGAAATTATTCCCGAGCTTGTTGAGCGAGCAAAATACTCTCTGCATTTAAACCAAGTCGAGAATGTCACAGTCATCCACTCTGATGGAGGAAATGGTTGGGCACTTGAGGCCCCTTATGACAGTGCTATTTTCACTGCGGGTGCAGCTGATTTCCCACACTGCTTTTTTGATCAGGTAAAACCCGAAGGTAATATGATCTTTGTTTTTAAAAACAAAACTGGCGGCGATCAACTCTTTCTTCTAAAAAAACGTGAACATTACTTTGAAGCTCTCGACACTATGATGTGTTCATTCGTTCCCGTTACCGGACAGTACCAGGTCATTAATGAGCAAGTGGAAACTCTTTCACACGTCATGGAAAAATATGGTGTTGCTAATACAATCGTTCACGATAAAGCATTCTCATGGTCGCATGTTGAAAAAATGGATTCCTACGTAAAAAATGAATTTCTAAAATTTATGTTCAGCATCTCTGCTCCTAACTTCTTTATGGTGGAGCATGATGAAGGCTATATTTCCTATGCTTATGTCGATCCAGATTCGCACTCACTTGCCCTGATCAAAGACAATAGCATCGTCTCCTATGGAGACATTGAAGCTGTTAAAAAGTTTATTACTGAGCTTCAAAAATGGATGAGGGCCGGTCAACCAAACACTGCTCAGCTAAAACTACGCATTTATCCAAAAGATTCCTGGGTTGAAAAGAATGACTACCTTTGGGTTGTCCCTCACCCCGACTCAGTCTTTGTTTGGTCAGGTGAAGATCACCTTTTAAGCGCTTTATGGCTTGATTCAACGCCGATTTTTCCTTAATTGAATTGACGTAAAGGCCCAAACGCCTCTAAAATGAACACTCCAAATCAGTGCCTTGGTGGTGGAATGGTAGACGCAGCGGATTCAAAATCCGCCGTCCGCAAGGATGTGCGAGTTCGAGTCTCGCCC
>JBEIPV010000085.1:0-13087 GCA_040376855.1 Bacteriovorax sp. | reverse complement strand
TGGGCCGAAGTGCCAATGAAAGAGCGCACGAAAGTGATGTTCAATTTTAGAAATATTCTTATGCGCGACTTTGATGAGATCGCTCATATTAAAAGTTCAGAATCAGGAAAATGTTTTGAAGAAGGAAAAGCGGGACTGATGAAAGGAATTGAAGTCCTGGAATTTGCCATCGCTCTACAGAACATGGATCTAGGTGGACGAGTAGAAGTTTCACGTGGAGTAAGTTGTGAATACAGACGCGAGCCAGTTGGTGTCGTGGCCAATATCACTCCTTTTAACTTCCCGGCCATGGTACCAATGTGGACTATTCCTATAGCGTTGACTCTAGGGAATGCTTACATCTGGAAGCCGTCTGAAAAAACTCCTTTAACATCAATTAAAATTGCAGCTGCTCTAAAAGAAGCTGGTCTTCCTGATGGATTATTCCAAGTTCTTCAAGGTGGACGTGAGACAGTAGAAGGAATCATTGATAACAAAAATGTTAAGGCAATTGGTTTTGTTGGTTCAACAAAAATTGCAAAAACTGTTTACGACCGTGGAACTCAACTAGGCAAGCGCGTGCTTGCTCTTGGTGGAGCAAAAAATCACATCGTGCTTCTTCCTGATGCAACTCCTGAGCTTGCTGGTATCGGTATCAGCGATTCATTCACAGGATGTGCAGGACAACGTTGTATGGCAGCTTCTGTATTACTAGCTGTGGGTGATGTGGATCAGCACATTAAGAAAATTATTGAGCGCGCAAGCTCAATGACACTTGGAAAGGATATGGGAGCGATCATCACGAAAGCTCAGGTTGAATTCCTAAATGGAGCTATTGCAAGAGCTGAAGCAGCGGGAGCAAAAGTTTTACTGGATGGAAGAAAAACTAAGGCACCGGCCGGAATGGAAGAAGGAAATTGGATTGGACCTACAATCCTAGATAACGTTCAACCAGGAAGTGAAGCGGCGAGTGTTGAGCTGTTTGGCCCAGTAATCAGTATCGTAAGATGCAAAGATATTTCTGAAGCGATGAAGATTGAAAATGGTGTTGAATACGGAAATGCGTGTTCAGTTTTCACTCAAAATGGTGCCCTTGCTGAAAAAGTGATTAAGATGGCCAGTGCCGGAATGGTAGGAGTGAACGTTGGTGTTCCAGTTCCTCGTGAACCATTCTCATTCGGTGGTATTAATGCTTCGAAGTTTGGACATGGAGATATCACTGGTGAGCACTCACTGGATTTCTGGAGCAACATTAAAAAAGTAACAGTTAAATGGGAAAAACAAAACGACAACAACTGGATGTCGTAAATTTAAGGCGAGTATATGCAAGAAACAACTGAAAAAAAATTCAAGAGATCAGCGCACGTCGTACTAACATCACACTCAAAGCAGCTTTATAAAAGTAGTTTGACAGTGAACTGGGGAGCAAAAACTCCTGCAGAAAGAAGCCCGGTTATCGGGTCGCTTACTGATATTAAAGAAAGAAACGCAATCGGAACTCACAGTGGAAGTTATTCTGTCTACCGTGCACTTTCAATCGCTCAAGGATCATACGATACAAACCACAGACCTGATTTAAACAACACGGAAAGTCCGGTAAAAATCGGGCCGTACGCTTCATGGTCAGACCCGGATAAGATGGTATCAATTGATCCATGGGGACTTGATGTCCAGATCAACTTCAAAAAACTTTATGAAGATGGTTATGATATTCGTCCGACAATCTCGGTGACACAGGCCCATTTACAATTGCCAGAAATTCATGCGGCCATTGCTGCTGGAAGATTAAAAATCGACGGTAAAATTGTTAAAGACAACATGGATATCAAGGTAACTAAAGTGGCCCTTGAACCAGTGTGGTACTTACCGGGGATCGCTAAACGTCTTGGTGTCGATGAAGGTGAACTAAGAAAAATTCTATTCCAGGAAACTGGAGGAATGTTCCCTGAGCTTGTGACTCGTCCGGATTTAAAAGTTATGTTGCCACCAATTGGAAGCACGACTGTTTATATTTTTGGTAACCCACAAGACCTGGCAAATTCTAATATTGAACTTACATGCCGTGTACACGACGAGTGTAATGGATCAGATGTATTTGGTTCAGACATTTGTACATGTAGACCATACCTGATTTACGGAATTGAAGATGCAGCAAGAACAGCTCAACGTGGTGGAGTTGGTATCATTGCTTACTATAGAAAAGAAGGACGCGCTCTTGGTGAAGTAACGAAATTCTTAGTTTACAACGCTCGTAAACGTCAGGAAGGTGGAGACTCTGCTGCGACTTATTTCCGTCGTACAGAATGTGTGGCCGGAGTTGAAGATGCCCGCTTCCAGGAATTGATGCCGGATATTTTACAATTTTTTGGAATCACAAAAATTCATAACCTGCATTCAATGAGTAACATGAAATACAATGCCATCGTAAAAAGTGGGATTGAAGTTATTAATAGAATCTCGATTCCACCTGAGCTTATCCCACAAGATGCACAAGTTGAAATCGAAGCAAAAAAGGCCGCTGGTTACTTCACGCAAGATGAAGTTAAAAAAGGCGAAGCACTAGAGAAAGTTAAAGGGAGACCGATTGATGAATAATACAAGCAACTACGCTGAAAAAGATTTAGATTTTCTTCTATCTCCTTTAGCTGTCCGCCAAAGTGCTGAGGCCATTTTTGAAATGTCTCAAACTGGCAAAACTCATTTTCAATATCATCCAGAAAAGTTTGATGAAGTTGTTGATTACGTTATTGACGTGATCAATGAAAATTACCCAACTCACGACATTCCCTTTCACTCGAGATGGGGGCATTTCAGAGCTGGTGGAATCAACCGTGCTGATTTTTTAAGTGATAAAATTAAAAATCGCGACGCCATGGAGCAGGCAAGAATTAAGCTTGATTTCGTTATCACATCTGTTCTTCTTGATGCCGGCGCGGGTGCTGCTTGGAATTACCATGAAAAAACATCAGGGAAAAGTTTCAATCGCTCTGAAGGTTTAGGAGTTGCAAGCTTCTATCTATTTATGGAAGGAGCATTGTCAGAAGATGGCTCTCTCAAGGCAACAGCACAAGGGCTACAAAATTTAACAGCTGAAACTCTGAAAAAGACTTTTCAAGTCACAGAACAAAACCCTCTTGTGGGTGTTGAAGGTCGTCTAGCACTACTTAAAAACCTAGGTAAAACGGTTGCTGATAAAAAAGAACTATTCCCACTGGGAAGACCGGGAAGCATCGTTGATTATCTGGACATCCGTTATGGAAAAAATATTACTGGTCCACAACTATTAAGAGCAGTGCTTGATGGTTTAGGAGAAATCTGGCCAGGAAGAGTAAAGATCGCGGGAGTGAATCTCGGGGATGCA
This sequence comes from Bacteriovorax sp., assembly GCA_040376855.1. Lineage (GTDB taxonomy): Bacteria > Bdellovibrionota > Bacteriovoracia > Bacteriovoracales > Bacteriovoracaceae > Bacteriovorax. The sequence continues at coordinate 9,747 of JBEIPV010000085.1, read as the reverse complement.
TGGACATACGATAAAGTTCCAGGTGGACTTGCCGTTTTCCATAAACTTTCTCAATGGATGACTTACTCTTTAATTGAGCCATTAATGGAAGCTGGTTTTGTTGTGACTGACGTTGATAAGCTAACAGGCCTTGCTGAATACAGAAATGGTGGAGTGTTAGTTGATAGAGATCTTATCAGCCTGCGCGATCCAAAATTAGCAGAACTAAGCCACAGACCTGATTCCGAGTTAATCATTGAATGGCGTGGTCTTACAATCGCTTTACTTGATCGCATCGGAGCTCAAGTTCAAAAGAAATTGAATAAGAATCCAAGTGATTTCCCTCTGGCAAAAGTCCTGGAAGGTGGAACGTGGTGGGCCGGAAGAAAAGCAGCAAAAGCAAAACGTGCTGACAGTTCTCCGCCACTAAAAATTGAGAGTGATGGAACAGTATTTTAAGATTTAATTAAAGGAAGTTATTATATGACATCGAAAGTTACAGTAATTAAGCATCCACTTCTTAAACACAAGTTGGGGCATTTAAGAGATAAGCATACAAACTCAAATGACTTTAGAGAAATCACAAAAGAAATCTCTAAAATCCTGGCCTATGAAGCGATGAAAGAGTGGGATCAAATGGAGACAGTTTCAATTGAAACTCCCATTGCTAAAACGACAGCTCAAAGAATTAAGAATCCACCAGTTGTGGTTTCAGTACTAAGGGCCGGAAATGGAATGCTAGATGCAGTCCTTTCAATGATTCCTATTTCAAGTGCTGGGTTTATCGGAATTTACAGAGATAAATTCATCAAGAATACGGTTGAGTACTATTTCAAAATGCCTGAGAACATCAAAGGAAAAGAAATTCTTCTTTGTGACCCTCTAGTGGCAACGGCCGATACAATTGTTGCAGCAATCGATCGCTTAAAGCAATACGAAGTTGGAAAGATTAAAGTTCTTTGTATTATCGCCAGCCAATCAGGGCTAGAGCGCTTACATTACTTTCACCCGGATGTAGAAGTCCTGACTTTGGATGTAGAAGAGCAAATGAACGAGTCTGGATACTTAGTGCCAGGTCTTGGAGATGCTGGGGATCGCTTATTTCAAACTAAATAAAGGATTCAATTATGGTTAAGCCTTATGTGATTGGCGTTGCTGGCGGAAGTGGATCGGGAAAAACATTTTTTGCGCGCGAGCTGCAAAGAATTCTCGGTGACGAATGTTGCACGATTATTTATCAGGATAATTATTATATCGATCAGTCTCATCGTTTCGATGGAGATGGTGGATCGGTCAATTTTGATCATCCTGATAGCTTGGATTTTGGTTTATTGGCCCAGGGGCTCAATGATCTTAAAAAAGGTAATCCCATTAAGGTTCCATTGTATGAGTTTTCAAATCATACGAGAAAAAAAGAGACGATTGAGTGTCACCCTAAGAAAATTATTTTAGTGGATGGGATTTTGATTTTAGACTCTAGTGTTGTGAGGGAGCAGCTCGATGAAGCTGTCTTCTTTGATACTCCGGAACAGTTGCGATTTGAGCGCAGGCTGGACCGCGATGTAAATGAGAGAGGAAGAACTCCCGAAGGTGTTAAAAAGCAGTTTGAATTGCAAGTAAAGCCTATGCACAATCAATTTGTGGAGCCCTCTAAGGTTTATGCCCAAACGATCGTAAAAGATTTTGGAGACTATAGAGAAGCGATTGAATTTTTCACGAAGAAGTTGCTTTAATTATTTTTACAACAGAAAAGGTCTCGGAAGAGGCCTTTTTTTTGGTTTGAAGGTGAGTGATTAAACAAAAGTATGCTACTCTTAATTATAAAATTTAATTTTTTAATTGAGAGCTTTTATGGAAAAAAGATTCGAGATTGAGTTACCAAAAGAAATAATGGATGTGTTTCTCCAGGTTGCCTTAGGAGCACTTTGCTTTTTTTCTTCTATCAAAATTATTGATTTTTTTAACATGGTGAAAAAAAACAACAACTGGGCGGTCGTTGTTTATGCCATTGTCATCTGCCTTTTAATTGGTATTTATTTTTGTATAAATGCAGCGATGAAAACGCTGAAAAGATATTATAGTAAAGTGCCATTAGAAATTGTTTTTTATGATGATAGGCTTGAAGTTCCATCAGATTCCAAAAATTATTATTTTTTCCCTGATCATGAAGATAGAATCATTATTTTTGGAGCGATAAAAAAAATATCCTTGAAAAGCTCTCCTGAAACGGGAGTTAGTTGGGTACGAATATTATATATGGACCAGCGCAAATTAAAAAAGGCAAGAATTAGCAGCTCTGTTTTTAAAGATTCAGTGGCGTTTAATGATTTTGTCGAACATTTGAGAGATAAGTATCCATTTTAAATGTGGTAGAATATTTTAGGCCCGAGTCGTTTGATTAAAAAGTAAAAAAAGGTTCATGAAAAATAAGATTTTAATATTCGTTTTTTTGCTATTTTCCTTAGACCTTAAGGCCGTTGAAGTTAGTGTCGCTTTTGGGGAAAAACTACCTCCATTTGTCATTCCAGAAAATAATTCCGGCATTGAAGTTGATATCGTTAGAGAAGCTCTTGCCGCCAGAGGGCATGTTTTAAAACCAGTCTATATGCCCATGGCACGCATTCCCTTGGCCTTTAAGAACCAAAAAGTTAATGTTGTCATGATGGATGTAGGAGTTGATATGGATCTCCTGGGCGGTTTTTATGGGAACCCACCAGTCTTATACGACAATGTCTTCATTACTCTGAAAAAGAATAAGATTAGTATCAAAAAACCTGAAGACTTAGTTGGCCTTCGGATTAACAGCTTTGTTGGTGCACAGAAAAGATACCCTCGCTGGTTAGGTAAATTGAGTCCTGAGCTTTATTTGGAAAAAAATGATCAGTCATCTCAACCTATGCTCTTAAGTTTGGGGCGCTTTGATGTCATCTTATGTGATCGCAATATTTTTAAATATTATACTAAAGTCGCACAAAAAAGTTCTCGCTTTCTCAATTTTCCAGTTGAAGAGCATGCTTTTACGACTATTAATCCAAAAGATTATCGTCCTGTTTTTGATAACAAAAAAATTAGAGATGACTTCAACTATGGACTTGATCTGTTAGCTAAAAATGGTCGCATAAAAATGATCTACGATAGTTACTTGAAATCAAATTAAGCATCGAAACTCTTGTAATATTACTTTTAGCAGTGTTAAGTTTTCATCATGACAATCAATATTTTTTATCACCCTAAAAATGATCTTGTGTTAGCTGACTACGGAATTGAAATCCCGGTAGCAGGGGATCGTGCCTTAAATGTTTTTGAATCCCTAAAAGAGATCAATCCCAATTTACAAACATTTGATTTGAACTTGCTACCAAAAATCACAAGAGTTGATCTTTTACGTGTTCATAACGAGGATTACGTTTCACGCCTCTATGGCAGTGAAGCAGAATTATTAAATGAACTGATGTCTTGTTTTGAGTTGATCAACCCTGATGGCTCTTTTAATAGATACAATCCAACGAAGGCCACTAAGAAGTTGAGTGATGCTTTTGGAATTATTTTGAATCGTGTTGCCATGACATATGCTGCTTCTGAGTTTGCTTTGAAGAGTGGATTTAGTTATCACCTCGGAGGTGGCATGCATCATGCAATGAGTTTTGGTGGGCGAGGCTTTGGTTTATTAAATGACATTGTCATTTCACTGAGAAAACTTCAGGCCAATGGTTTGATTAAAACCGCCTGGGTTGTAGATGTTGACGCCCACAAAGGGGATGGAACAAGTGAGCTGACTAAAGATGATGATTCCATTATTACGTTAAGCATTCATATGAAAGATGGATGGCCGCTGGATCAAGGCATACCAACTGATCCGTGGTTTATTCCATCTAATGTAGAAATTGGAATTGGAAGTGATGAAAATAGAACTTATCTGACGAGACTTAAAGCAGGCCTAGAGGAGATGGAGAGTCAGTTTCCAAAACCAGATCTTGTTTTAGTTGTTAATGGTGCAGACCCGTATGAGCATGATGGGCTTGCCAGTTCAGGACTTTTAAAACTGACAAAAGAAGAAATGCTTGAAAGAGATATGATGATTTATCACTTTTTTTCTTCGAGAAAAATCCCTCAGTCTTATGTCATGTCTGGAGGATATGGTGATAAGTCCTGGGAGATTTATTCGCAATTCCTAAAAAAACTTATTTAAAAGTTTCCTGAGGAGGATTTGATGACGGAACTAAAAAGAGTACTTGGTCTTCCCATGCTGACGTTTTATGGAACCGGCATGATTTTAGGAGCAGGGATTTATACCGTCATTGGAAAGGCCGCAGGTGTCGCCGGTGAAAGTATTTGGTTGAGTCTTATTTTTGCGGCCATCTCTGCCGCTCTTTCAGCTTTATCATACGCAGAGCTCGCCTCAATGTTCCCCAGTGTTGGTGGAGTCTATGTTTATTTAAGTGAGGCCTTTCCAAAATCTAAATGGATTTCAAACTCAAGTGGTTTAATGATGTCACTGGCAGGCGTTGCGACGTCAGCGGCAGTGGCCCTCGCTTTTGCTGGATATGTACAACACTTTTTTGAATTTTCACCTGGGATGATTGCTCTTTTTTTATTAATCCTTTTTACCGGTATTAATATTTTAGGGATCCAAGAAACCAGTTGGATGAATGTTGTTTTCACTTTGATCGAAATTTTTGGTTTGTTGGTGTTTATTTATTTAGGAACGCAATCACCAAAATTTGGAGAGGCATTAAATACAATGCCTACGCTTGCAACGCTCTCAGGGAGTGCCCTGATTATTTTTGCTTATTTTGGTTTTGAAAATATGGTGAACTTTGCTGAGGAAACTAAAAATCCAGAAAAAACACTTCCTCGTGCGATCTTACTTAGTATTTGTATTACAACTATTCTTTATGTACTAGTGGCACTTGCTGCGATTAGTTTACTTCCCATAGATCAACTTGCTCATAGCAAGGCACCTCTAACAGATGCCGTTCATCCTATTTCTTCAAAACTTGCAGGTGCTCTTGGTGGAATTGCTCTTTTTGCAACGGCGAACACTGTTTTAATTGCCTTGGCGACTACCAGTAGAATTTTATATGGGATGGCAAAAAAGAAAGCAGTCCCAGCAATCTTTGGTAAGCTTCATCCAAAAAGACGAACACCTTGGGTGGCAGATATTTTGATATGTGTGCTTTCAATGGCGATACTGCCATTGGGGAGGGTTGAGGTCCTGGCCAGTATTTCTTCCTTTGCCACGATGGTTGCCTTTTTTGCAGTACACGTTGCTTTGATTATTTTAAGAATTCAAAGACCGGAAATCGACAGACCATTTAGCGTACCTTTTAGTTTTAAAAGAGTTCCCATCTTTCCTGTCTTAGGTGGGGGCGTGACTTTTCTTCTAACTCTTCAATTCGAAAAAACAGTGTATGCTGTCGGGGCCGTTTTTTTAGTGATTATCGTGATTTCTCAGCTCGTGAGAAAACGTTAATGTTTCATCCCGTTTAACTTCTTAGTGCATGTATCATGATACTCTTTGAAATTAGCTGGACAGTCTTGATCCTTAAGCTGTCCACCGATACATTCTTCAGTGATTTTTAGACAAAATTTTAAATCTTCAACTTTGCCAGAATCAATAATTGATTTCCAGTAAAGGGCCTCTGTTTTAGATTCACACTGGGCCATAAGAAAAGCAGACTTTGGATGTTTTAAATATTTAACGAGGATGCTTTCTTGTTTTTCTTTGAAGTTTAATTCTTTGTAGTCATCAGGATAATAAGTTTTTAAATCATCTGTAATCTGTTGCATATTGGCCGCATGGGCCTTCGCGCAGTTTAAGAAGTAGACGTAGTCAGTATTTGTACTGAAGTTCTCTTCTAACTTCTTAGCTATTTGAATGTCGTCACACAAATAAGTGAATCTTTTTTTTAAATCAGAATCCTTCAGGTCAATAAGATCTTTGCTTAAAGAAGCTGGATTCGCACAGGCACCTTCAAGGTTTACACCTTTTTGCTCTAGTGACTCCCTAAGTGCAGTGATCGCAAAAGGCTGAGTAGGAAGTAGCCTTTTTTTCTTCGCCTCATCACTCTTTATATAAAAATACGTAGAGGCCGAAGCAATAATAAGCGCAGTCACAACTTTGAGAATAATGTTCTTTTTCATACCCAAGGAAATAACACAAAACGGCCCCCAATTCCATCCCTTTTAAAGGTTCCAGCAGACTTGTGGTAGAGAGGGGGCGTTAAGATCATTTCTTGATGCATTGATCATCAAAATTTTCCAGTCCTATTTTTTCTTCCAATTGATATCAATTATTTAGTCATTCAACTCGTACACTTGTGATGCAAAGAAGCTCAATTGATTTATTTACAAAATAATGGTACCCTTTAAAAGGGTATCGGCAATGAGAGCGTTGTTTGATAACCAAAGTCGTATTGGCAAAAAAAGCCATAAAAAATCTGAATTTAGTTCCAAAATTCATACTAAATAAGCTCGAAACATGGATTGATACAGTTGAAGAAGTAGGGATTGAAGAAACAAGGAAAATACCAGGTTTTCATGATGAACCTTTAAAGGGCAAGAGAAAAGGACAGCGCTCGATTAGGCTTAATCGAAGTTATCGTGCCATATATATAGTTAATTCTGGTGCTGTGATTTTTATAGAAATAATTGAGGTAAATAAGCATGAGTATTAAAAAAAGTTCAGCTATTCGTACACTTGAAAAAATACGAGGAGGCAGACTTACATTTGGAAAAATGCTCGAATCAATTCGCAAAGCCGATGAGATTTCACAGGTTGAATTGGCCTATAAAATGAAAATTTCAAAAGCACATTTATGTGACCTAGAAAAAGGTAGAAGGCCTGTTACGCTTTCTCGCGCTATTTTATTTGCAAAAGTTCTTGGATATTCTGAAACCCAATTTGCTGCAAAAGCTATTGAAGATCAGGTTTATGAAGCTGGGTTGAAAGTAAAGGTCACTTTATCGGCAGCTTAAACAAACCTTTTTAGTATTGATTCATTGGGAAAATATTATTTTCTCTAGATAGGATGACTTTGAATTGCATAATATCATTAAAACGCCGAAAATGATTATGCAGCAACTTCACTAAATCAAGAGGCCTTTATGTTAAAAATCCTATTACTAAGCTCTCTATTTTTATCTTTAAATGCTTTTTCACAGGTTGATAATAAACCAGATCCTGATTCGCAAGTTAATGCTCAAGAGCAAATTAATGGACTGCCTGGAGGATCTGAAGGATCAGCTTACTCAGTTCGTACGAAAAAAAGAACGATCAAAATGCCGGCCGTCGTGGCCCCGGTTGAGAACCTTTCACCTGCTAATTGTGTAGATAGTTTGGGGTCAAAGGGAAGCGCTAATTTTACGGCCTGTGAAGCGGCCAAAAAAACTCGATAGACGTCTTTTATTCATAACAGTCTTGAGATATTCTTAGCGGATATTAAAACAGGATAATCGTTATGAAGGGAACAGTCTTTTTAAAACCACTTGAATACAGCATTGAAGCCGTAGGCGAAAAATGGCACCAAGGTGACAAACTTAAAGGTTCATTAAAAATTAAAAACCACAGTTCAGAAAAAATAGAACTGCCTGTTTTAAAAGTCGCTCTATGCGAAGGGAACTACAAAAAAATTAAGGCCAAAGATGCCAAAGGCTGGAATGCTATTTCTGAGAATCTTCTTTCAGAAGCTCTGACAATAAATCCTTCAGAAGAAAAAGATTACGCCTTCGAATTTAAGCTCTCTGAGAATTGTAGCATTACAGATAAAAACGGTTCGCTGTATCTGGCATTCTTTGATAAAGACGAAAAAATTCCTGCCGGCCATATTGAATTAGTCATTGAACCAAAAGTTGTTATCCAACAAATATTGCAAATTCTCGAAAGCTTTTTGCGCTTTAAAGTAAAAGAAATTAAAAATGCTAAAAACATGATCGAAGTGAAATTAGTTCCACCAACTTCTCGTGAACTTTCAAATCTCGATGGGCTGTTATTAAGCATTTCAGAAGTCGAAAAAAATCTCTCTTTAAAATACTTCTTCAATTTACGCGTTCTCAATATTTCTGGCACAACGATGCAGTCAGAGAAGGCGACGAAAGAGATGGAGCAACATTTTAATTCTAAACAGTACTTGATCTATGGTGATTCAATTAACCAGGATTTTATTATTGCGTCCGTTCAAGAAATCTTAAATAGCGTGAAGACAAAGATGCTTTAATTGGTAACTTGACGCTGCTTGTGGAGAAAAATCACAAAAAACCTAGGTTTTCTGAAGTTGATATTGATCAAAACCACTGCTATTGAACTCAAAGCAGATTTTGTTTAATAAAAAAACAGGGGACACGCATGAGAAGTCATTTTGCATCTATAATGGTTCTGTCATTAATGGCCATATTGCCATTCAAGTCCTCAAACGCTCAGTACTACTACGACAATGAATCCAGTTATTATGACAATGCTTCGTACAGCAATGAGTTTTACGTTGCTACAAATGGCTTAAGAGTGCGCTCATCAGCTCAAGAAACTGGAAAGGTCATGGGATTATTAAATCTTAATGACAAAGTTTTGGTCGTTGGTGATTTAATCAACGGCAAATTCGTTGAGGTTGAAATTTTAAACACTCAAGCAAAGCTTTTACCTGCAGAAAAATACTATGTCGTAAAAGATTATCTTTCTCAAAAAACAGTTGATTACAAAGAATTCAAAGGAAAATATTTTATCGTCGTCAACGTTGCGACCGAAACACTTCGTCTTTATGAAAGAGTCTGCATGGATAACAGCTGTCCTAACAAAATGATTATGGAAACGGAAGTTGTTGTCGGCGAAGATAAAAATAATACTCCTACTGAAAAAGGTAAAGGGCGCTCGATTTTAGGATCATATAGAATCACTGGATGGGCAAAATTTTATGAAGATAAAGAACTCCACTATCCGGCTTGGTACAAAGAAGGATACCCAATGCCACCAGAGTTAGGTGACAACAATTGGAAAGACTGGGGAAAAAATAAATACATGCCTGCTGGTATGGATGGTGAAAAAGAAGGGAAGATGAGAGGGGCCTTTGGATGGTATGCCGCTTTTGTTGCGCCAAATGCTTTTGGACAATGGACACATGGAACTGTCGGATGGGGAGCAGATAAAGACGAGTATATTAAAAAAACTAAAAAATTTATGATCAACGTTGTGACAAATCCGAGAAGCTCGGGATGCACGAGAAATAACAATGAGGCGATTGCTTTCCTGAGACAAATTGTTGAGACGGGATCACCCATCATTAAAATTTACGCGAGAGAGGCCTTGATGGATCCGTCTCTATCAAGTTATCGTGGTGTAGGCCGTCAGTGGCAATACATCATGACAAAAAATCCCGGGCAAAGAGCTGATCGTGCAGAAGTTTTAAAAGCATTGGGTGTTAGTGATGCTGATGTAACGAGATTTTGGAATGCAAAGAGAGCTGGTGGAGAGAGTTTGATTGATCCATCTAGTAAGTTAAATCAAATCCTGGAAGTAGGAACATATACACTTGATACTCAACCAACAGTTTTTCCTTTTACTCCACGTAAAAAAATCTTAGGGAAGTGGAGAGCAACAGGAAGAAATGGAAACGTTTATGGACTTAAAGAAGAAGAGATGTCGAGTGGTGTTTACTATGTCGATTCTGGATTCTTATACGGTTACCATCACCCGAGAGTAGAGTTAGATGTTTCAGGGTTTATGGATGAAGAAACTCCACCGTGGATGAGATCTAGTTTGTTAACAAGAAGATAGTA
>JBEIPV010000159.1:0-6136 GCA_040376855.1 Bacteriovorax sp. | reverse complement strand
TAACCCACCACAAATAGCGGCCACTTGAGCAGCATTGCAAATCTCGTCAGTCACCTTAGGACTATCCGGATAAACTTCAGTCGTCGTTGTGTATTCGGCATCAGAAAACCCACCACAAAGGAAGAGCTTTTTCATATCGTAATTCACAACACCTTCGCCCTCGATTTTAACTCCAATAAGCATTCCCTTCTCATCTGCTGGAGCAATGTGAGTGACTTTTTTTACTGAATCGATAACGGCCTTTTGAAATTCTTTTTGCGGATTATGAGAACTGCCTACAACATAAAATCCGTCAGGGATTTCTGAGAACTCTTTCTTTTTAGCGTCTCTTTGCTCAAGAGCAATTCTAAAAACAGTGTTGTCAGTATCAGTTGTTTCATGCAGATCAAAATGAGCGTAAATATTCACTTTGAGAGAAGCGATTGCATTTAGAAAAAGGCTGCATTCTTCTGCCGGGCTATTTTCATAAAATGAACGATTCGGGTCAATCGCTAAATTATTCCAACGATTAATCGTTTCATATGACCAAGGGCTGATGCAAGGAGTGCAGATAAAATTAAAATCGCTTGAGTATTTTTCTACATATTTTTCTAAGAAAAGAAGTGCGCCGTGTACGCCACTTGTTTCATAGCCATGAACGCCACCAGTGATGAGAACTGTTTTCTTAGAGGGATCAAAGTTTTTCGTTTTGATTATGAAGACTGGGTACTTCTTTGGATCAAGTGAGAGAGATCCGTATTGCGAGATTTCAAAAGAGTCTCTGAGTTTATTAATCTTAGTGACGACCTCTTCTTGATATGAGCGCTTAATGATTTGCTCTTTGAACCAGTTATCTTTTTCTTTTTGTCCCCATGGAGACTGTGCTTCGTTACTCATGATTTTGTACCAATTTTTTAGAAAGCTCTATAGAGCGCTCAAGCAGTTCAAAGGCCTGCGTATGTAAATATTCACTGTTTTTAACATAGTCCATATTACGTTCCATGTCTTCAGATGACCATCCTAAAGAGTGCCCGACATAAGGAAATGCAGGTGCTGTAAAGCCAAGCTCACCAAAAAAGTTAAGCATCTGCCCGGCCACTGATTGAACATTATCCTGTCCACCTGTGATAATAAACCCAGCTACTTTATTTTGAATCAACACACGATCTTTTACCGTAATCTGGTTTTGAACACTGTTGAGTCTTTCGGCCATTTTATAGTACAGAGAGCTCGCATTCCCCCAACGGATGGGAGTTGAGACAATTACCACATCTGCCCAGTGAACAAGATTTTCATAAACTTGAGACATCTCATCTTTGGGGTCCATCTTCGTTATAGAACAAGGCCATGTGCAGGCCCTTTCTGATTTTGAATAAAAGCCTTCGCAGTGCCTAAAGTTTAATTCAGATAATTTTAAAAGACGTGTTTCAACATTTAAATCTTTGGCCGCCAACATCAAGGCCGAATTTAAAAGTTCTTCTGAAGTTGAAAAACGAGGATGCTCTCTATCCATCGCAGTAGTCGAAATACCAAGGACTCTAATTTTCCCGGCTTCACGCTTAGGCTCACGACTTAAGTCCATCAGACCGGGGTTGTAGACGGCCTGAGTTCGCTTTGACTCCCCTTTGATATTTATAAAGAGTGAGCCATTTTCGATTTTTAAAGGGAAGTTCGGCACAGCTCCTGCTTTAGAAGAAAGTGGTTCTGCTGAATGAAGCAGACTCTCTCCTGTTTGGTGTTCAAATTGCCAATAATGCCAAGGGCATTCAATACAACCTTTTTTGAGTTTTCCACGAGCAAGTGGTCCACCCATGTGATTGCACTTATTATTAAGCGCTCCGAATTCACCATTGTGATAACTAAGAACAACTTTTTTCTTGTCGAACTCAAGTTCTTTTAAAAAGTCATTTGCCTGAAGCTCACTGATGAGCTCGTCGACTTTTCCAATTAATGTCCATTCTGAAGATGTATTGTCATTGATCATTAGATGCCTTTAATATTTTTTGTATGGAGATACTATAACATTAACTGCTGTTTATTTCTTAGCCATTTTTTTAGGAATTTCAAAATAAAAAGTGCTCCCAACTTTTTCATTGCTCTTCACACCAATGGTCCCATGATGCAAATCTATGATTCCGTGACTGACAGAAAGCCCCAGACCTAGGCCACTCGTCTTCAGTGTTGAATCAGAGCTTCCTCTTGAAAATGCAGTAAAAAGAAATTCTTCCTGATCCTTTGGGATGCCCGGGCCATGATCAATCACAGAAACTCGAACTGATTCTTTTTTATCTTCTAGTAATACTTCTATATCACTTTCGTTTGTATACTTGATCGCATTATCCAGTAAATTTGATAGTACCTGATTGATTCTTAAAGAATCCATTTCAACTTCAATCACTCTATTTTTTTCTTCGAAAATAATTTTACGATTAGGTGCCTGGATACGGAAATCTTCCACACACCGATTAATGAGTGAAACGATATTTTCATTAACAGGAATAATGCTCAGTAATCCACGCTCCAATCTAGACATCTCTAAAAGATCAGCGACCAACCTATTCAAGCGATCAGCTGGCCCTTTGAGCCTGGCCAAAAGATCAAAGTTCAGCGGTAATCCTTTATCCTTTTTTTTCTGAGCAATTTGAATTAAAAGGGAAAGAGATGTTATGGGTGTTCGCAATTCGTGGGCAGCAACATCAAGAAACTTGATTTTTCTTTTCAAAGTTTCTTCAGCTGCTTTTTGGGCCATCTGTATTTTAGACAAATTTATCTTATCCGTAATATCTTCAGAAATACCTATGAGATAAAGACTATTACTATTTTGATCACGCAGAGGAACTTTTATCGTATGAAAAATTCTTTTTCCCTGAAATAATGTATCAACCTCTTCTTCTGGGAGATCCAACATCTTTCCACTTGCCAACACAACTCTATCTTGCTCGATAAAAATATCTGATTGAGCTTTGGGAAAAACATCATAATCAGTCTTTCCTATAAATTCACTTTGTGAACAACCAATTACTCGTTCAATTGCCTTATTGATCTTTAAGTATTTTAAAGTTTTTCCGTCCTTAACGAATACAAAATTGGGAATATTGTCGAGAATTGATTCTAAAAACATACGGGTGTCGTTAAGCTGTAAGTTGGCAAGTTCTGTCGAGTTAGCCTTTACCTGTACCTGCGTAAAATTGGTAACGTCTTCGACACAATGGATGATGTAAACAAGTTCATTATGATCATTTAAAATAGGATAATTAACTGGCTGCCAATAACGCTCCAAAAAAGATCCGTCTGCTGAATTGGGATCAAGGATATTATACTTCTGAGTCAACATAACATGAAGAGTTTTAGTTTGAATGACTCGTTCAAGAGACAGTTTTAAATTATGAACACCTGTCGCTTCCGGGTCTTTTGGGTCGTCAGGAAAAACATCAAAAATATTACGATGAAGAATGTCCTCTCGTATTTTTTTACTCAATCGTAGATAGGTATCTGTTGCAGCAACAATTGTTAGGTCTGGATTTAAAATTAAATAAGCAGCAGGTACTTTTTCAAAAATTTTTTTGAACTCGATTTCATCATCTTCTAGGCCACCAAGAAATTTCTTACCTGCAGCTTCTTCAACTCCTTCACTGGTATTCATTTCTATGCTCCATCGACACAACAGTGCAACAGTCAGCTTACACTTGATCTATTAGAACGATATGCTATCCCCTCTTATTTTTATGCATAATTTATTCTAAATTTGTGTAAGTGCGATGTGAACCGAACTGATAGAACAATTTGGTGAACGTCTTTTTTGTACTACATAACTTCTGCCACTAATTTATCCAGATTTTCTTCATTTGCAGGAACAACAATGTGCTCAATTTTATCTGCAACATCAGAACTCTCAAAAGTTTGTGCCCAAGTTAAAAGAGTGCCTTTCGATGAAGGTGATAAATTAATAGCTAAACTAAATTTTGGTTCTTGCAAATGCTGAACAACCACTTTTTTGGGAGCTACAACCTCTGTGAATAAAAATTCATTGGGATAATCGATTCCATTGGGAGCATGCATGATAAGTGACCATTTTCCACCGGTTTTTACCTCGCAGACATGAAAGGTATTAGAAAACCCAGCAGGTCCCCACCAACGAGCTAATCGTTCAGGAATAAAAGCTGCAAAAACTTGTTCTACTGAGGCCTCTATTTCGCGAGATGTATTAAATGTTTTCATTGGTGCCTCTCCTTAATTAAAGTTTTTTCAAATACTCTGCTTTCTCTGCTTGATCAACATTCACATACTGATGAAAATCAAAGATAAAATCACTATCATGATAATTCTTCACCCACTTCTGCTTAAGCATATAACTTTGGGTGTGCACAGTAAAAATCGCAACGGCTTCATTGGCCAGAAACTGATTTAACTTCTCATACAGTGCCGTTCTCTCAGGAGAATTTTGCATTTTAACGGCAACTTCGAAATCCTTATTAAATTGAGGATTGTTGTAATTTGCACTATTGGCCCCTGGAGCAGAGTTAGGCCCGTAAAAGATTTGAAGAAAGTTTTCAGTATCGGGATAATCCCCAATCCAACCGTAATCGATCATCTGCACAGCTCTCTTCTTAATTTTTGCTTGCAGCTCTGGATTAAGATTCGTTACGACTTTAATTTTAATACCGATCTTTTCCATCTGCTGCTGAAAAAACTCAGCTCTCTGGCGTGCAGTCGTTGAACTCATAGTATCTAAAGTGATTTCAGGAAGACCTTTCCCCTCTGGATAACCTGCTAGAGCTAGCGTTTTACGGGCCAGATCTAAATTAGGACCTTTCCATTCATTCTTAAAGCCAGGTGCATTGCCGGCCAGTCCTGGAGGAGAAACTGATTCTGCAGAAAATCCCGTCTCGTTATAGAAGAGTTTATTAGCAGTGTTTACATCGTAAGCTAAGCTCATCGCGCGGCGGAGATTTAAATTTTGAAAAAGCTTATTCTCAAAATTAAAACCGATGTAATAAACATCCAAGCTTGGCATGATCGTAAGGCTCATCCCTTTATCTTGCATTTCTTTTGAAAGTTTATTGCCAACAATTGTTGAGCTGAAATTATCTTTTGGGATATTAAAATAATCAACCTCGCCTTTGTTAAATTTTAACCATGCTGGTTGTGATTCAATCATGACGTTGACGACAATTTTATCGACAAGTGGAAGTTTTTTTCCTGCATCAGCTAAGAAATGTTTGTACTCAGGAGAAGCTTCAGTGGGATAAAACTTCTCTCTGAAAGTTGGATTTTTTGTAAAAACAAGTCTCTTACCTTGATCAAAAAAAGGTAAAACATAAGGACCTGTTCCTACTGGATGATTAATGAATTCAGGGCCATATTTTGCCACGGCTTCTTTTGGAACAACGAAAGTGAAAGGCATAGCTAGAGAGTATAAAAATTGTGGAAAGACTTTAGAAAGTTGAAATTGAAGTGTGTATTTATCAATTGCTTTGATGCCGGCAATTTCCTCATCGTAGTTTGCAGCAGGTTGTGATTGATATTTATTTCTCCATTCGTTAAGGCCTTTTATTTTTCCATCGAGAATCCACCAACCTGTTGCTTGATTTTTAGAATCAGCAAGGCGCTTGATGGAATAAACAAAGTCAGAGGCTTCCATTTCTCTACCCTTTCCGTTCGGAAAAGCGATGTCGTCTTGGAAATGCACACCTTTTCGTATTTTAAATGTATAAGTCATACCATCTGGTGAGATCGTCGGCATTTCTTCCGCTAGATTAGGGATAAGTTCATAAGGAAGTTTTAGCCAATGATAACTAAGTAGTCCTTCGTAAATTTTTGCGATTTGTGCGGCCGATCCTACATCGCTAGACATGATGGGATCGAAGCCTTTTATATCACTAGCAGCGATAACATTTAAAACTCGCTCATTTGCATCTTGTTTTTTGCTGCAGGCAGAAAATAAACTCAATATAAGGAGAAGGATGACAGGAAGAAATCTTGGATAATTCATATATTTCCTTTAATACTAATGACTCGATTGAGTTGAACTATTCGGAAATTCCGAATAGTTCAATTTTCTTAATTGGGATTCATGAATGATCATACTGACTCGAGAACAGAGTCACTACTATTTTTTTTATGACGCTCTATTGCTACCACAAGTCTGCTGGTACCT
>JBEIPV010000187.1:0-3850 GCA_040376855.1 Bacteriovorax sp. | reverse complement strand
TTTCTAGGTGAGAGCATTATTATGACTAGTGGGAGACAACATGTCATTTAAGATTATTAAAAATAGAGAGCTAAAAGTAGGAATTGTTGGAGCAGGTCCGGCCGGAGCAATGGCCGCCTATCTCCTTGCTTCTAAAGGTCACTCAGTGACTTTATTGGAGCGAAAAAAGTCTGTGGATCGCAAGGTTTGTGGAGAGTATTTATGCCCTGAGGGGGTTAAATTACTTGAAGATCTTAAGCTCTTAGAAAGATTATGCACCGGCTTTGATGAGCTTCATGGCATGGTTCTTGTCTCTCCAACTGACATCATGGTGCCTAGTTATTTCCCTAAAAAAGGGGATGACAAGAAAAGGATAGGCCTGTCACTTAATAGAAAAGTCTTTGATCAAAAGATCTTAAAGTTAGCACTTGATTCTGGTGCTCAGCTAATCGCAGAGAAAACAATTGTTAATGCCTTCCAGGATCAAGATAAAAGGTGGATCGTTCAGGATAGTGAAAATGCGAAGTATGAATTTGATCTACTTATTGTTGCTGACGGAAGGCAGTCTAAAATTGGTCACTCTTTAGGGCATTTGCGACCTATAGATACGAAACGAGTGGCCATTCATTGTTATTTACCACGCAAGTTAGACCGCGGACAGAGATTGGGAGAAATGCATATCCTGGATGATAACCGTTATTGCGGTCTTGATCCAATTAGTGATGACGAAGTTAATTTCTCTATTGTTTGCGATTCTCAAATTCTTAAAAAAGAAGGCGCTTTAGCTATTATCAATAAGGCCATTTCACATTCAAAAAGATTGAATTCTATGTTTGATCTTCTTGATGAGGCCAAATCAGATGAAATTAAAATTGTTTCGAGTTTAAAAAATAAAAATGACTTTATTGCCGGAAATAATCTGGCCTATGTTGGGGATGCTGCTGGCTTTATAGATCCATTAACAGGAGAAGGTATCTATAATGCACTTTTATCATCGCATCTGCTGGTCTCGAACATTGAACAATACTTAGAAATGGATGTCGCACTTGCAAACTATAAGAAGCAGAAGAAAAGAATAGGTTTTCAAAAAAATATTCTTAACCATTTCTTTCAGTTTCTTATTAAGAAACCATTGTTAGTGAATTTAACGGCCAGGTATCTAAAAAGATCACCGGGAAGGGCCAATCATTTTATCGGCATCATTGGAAACGTACATAACCCTGTTGTGGGTTTAATAAAAATGCTAGCAGCATAATTAAGGGGTTTATATGAGTATTATTCATTCAGTTGTTACAAGTTTTCCAGAGTCGTATGTATCTCAATCAGAAATCAGTGAAGAAATTGGAAGCATTTGGCCTGATAAGAAAAAGCATGTGGATCAATTTCACGCTTCTTCTCAAGTTCGTGGAAGACATTTGTCTATACCATTATCAGAGTATAAGCATTTAGGAGATATTGGAGAGCGTTCACAAAAGTGGTTAGATGTTGCATTGGAACTTCAAACAAATAACGTGAATAATCTTTTGGCAAAAGCAGGTTTAAAACCAGAAGACATTAGCTTAATCGCTACGACGACTGTTACCGGACTTGCTATACCTACGCTGGAAGCAAGGCTAATGAATAAAATTGCCTTTAAGCAAAATACAAAGCGCTTGCCGATTTTTGGGCTTGGTTGTCTTGGCGGAGTGGCCGGAATTAATCGAGTGAGTGACTATTTAAAAGGGCATCCTAAAGAAGCTGCACTTTTACTTGCTACAGAATTATGCTCACTAACATTTCAATTTCAAGATAAAAGCGTTGCCAATCTTGTAGGGACGAGCCTCTTTGCAGATGGTTCAGCAGCTGTTCTTATTCTAGGGGACGAACACCCATTAAGTGCTCAAGGTCAATTTCAAGTATTATCTGGAGAAAGTTTTTTCTATCCAGAGACTGAGAGAATTATGGGATGGGATATTGTTTCAACAGGCTTTCAAATTGTCCTGAGTGGTGATGTTCCAAAAATTGTAGTTGAACATGTTAAGCCTAACATTGGTGATTTTCTTTCCTCAAATAAAACAACTTTAAGCGATATTGGCTTCATGGTCTCTCACCCTGGTGGCCCGAAGGTTCTGGATAAAATCAGTGAAATCTCTGATCGCTCTCCAGAGGAATTTAAACATAGTTGGGAGAGTTTAGCTGAAAAAGGGAATATGTCTTCTGTTTCAGTTTTACATGTTTTAGAAAAAACAATCGCTGACAAAAAAAATAAAAATGAGTTGGGATTAATGTTGGCAATGGGACCGGCATTTTGCTCGGAAATGGCCCTGATTAAAAAGCTGTAGGCATAAAATGACAAAAGACATATTAATCCTCAACGGGATCATTATTTTTTATATCATTCAAAGAATGAGTGAAGTGCTCATAAGTAAAGAAAATGAAGTATGGCTGAAAAAGCATTGCAATGCCGTGGAGGTAAATCCTCGAGAAGGATTGAGGATGAAGATCTTTCACACGCTATGGTTTATTTCACTTTTGGTTGAAGCAAATAGTAAGCATGAATTTAGTTCTAGCTGGGTATCATTAGGGATTTATATCATTTTGGGACTATGCCTTGGCGTTCGCATTTATTCTATGGAGAAATTGAAAAAATTCTGGACGATTAAAATATTTTCTTTAGATAATCAGGTTGTTGTTACAGATGGTCTTTATAGATTTATCCGTCATCCAAATTATCTGGTAGTGATCCTGGAATTTATATTTTTACCTTTGTTATTTAAGGCCTACTACACACTTATCATTTTTTCATTTCTAAATTTATTCATTTTAAAAAAACGTATTGAACTTGAGGAAGAGACTATTATGAAAAAAACAAAATATGAAGAGCACTTTAAGCATATTAGAAGAATAGCTCCTTTTTTTACAGTGCTATTCTTACTAGGGTTAAATACGCTTCAGGCTGAAGAGTTAAGTTATCAGTTTAAAGACTACAATGAGGCAAAAAAATCTTCAAATTTTATTAAGTTTGAAGGGCAGAGCACGAAGTTCGGTTTAATCACAACAACATTTAATGGATATGCAAAAGAATTTAAAGTTCATTACGATTTGAGTGGCAATCAACTTAATGAATTAGATGTTAAAATTGCAGTCAAAGGACTTGATACTGATGTTTCTTCTCGAGATGATAAGATGCTTAATCAGATTTTAGATATGAGCAGCTATCCCGATATTCAGGCAAAGATTCAGGAAAAAACAACTCTGTCTGAAGGGGGGCAAGTTATTTATATGGTTTTTAATGTTAAGGAAAAAAAAGTTATCAAACCCGTAAAGGTTAGTATCGAGAAGAAGGATGGTAAGTTTTTTATTACAGGCAATACTATTTTAGGCCTGCACGAACTTGGTTTGCCTGACCCTAGTATTGTCATTGCTAAAGTTAATGAGAATTTTGATTTAAGTTTTGCTATTGTGCTTTAGTTTTTAATACCAAGACATCGCAAGGAGAAAACTTTGTCAGATAGTCGGTAAATGAACTTTGAAAAAAGCCTTTAATGCCATTTTTTTCTCTGATAGCAACAACGGCCAGGTCTGCATGTATTTCTTCCAGATATGTTTTCATGGACTCTTTAACATCGTATTTAAATGCACAGTTATAAACAATTTGTGCAGGGGCAACGTTTAAAGAGTCACCGATTTCTTTAAGTCGTTTAAGCGCTTCAGTTTCAATATAAGCATTGTGTATAGCTTCAGGGTAAATATAAGGGGCAATGTTAAAAATGGGTATATGAAGCTCAATTATGGTCACAATGTGAATAGTCGCATTGGTTAAATCCATTTTACCCGAAAGAGTTTTTAAGGTTTGTATACATTCTGGGGTTAGAGTTGAGCATAATACAAT
>JBEIPV010000169.1:0-5041 GCA_040376855.1 Bacteriovorax sp. | reverse complement strand
TCTGGGATCTGAAGAACGAAATGTTATTGATGCTGAATTTCAACAATTAAAAAATGAAGTTGAAAGAGTGACAGCATCAACGAGCTTTAATGGAAACAACATCATTAAAGGAAAAGAAAGTGTTTACGATCTTCAGGTAGGAATTCACGGAAACGACACGAACGATAGAATCCGTTATGACATGAGTAAAATCCTGGATTCAAGCAGCAACTTTGGGATTAAGAATGTTAACTTGAGAACGAAGGAAGGCGCACAAAACTCACTTGGAGCGGTCGATAAGATGATGTCAGACATCGGTTCATCGAGAGCTCAATTGGGAAGTATGAGTAATAGAATTGGTTCAGTGATGAACAATTTAATGGTATCTCGAGAAAACATCTCGGCCAGTAACTCAAAAATTCGCGATGCTGATATGGCAAAAGAAGTGGCGATTAAATTAAAAAGTCAGGTCGGGCAAGCGGCCAGTTTAGCGATGCTAAAAAACTCTAATGAACAACCAAATGTTATCTTAAAACTTGTAAGCTAATTATTTTTTATTCGGAATAGAAAAAGTAAAAGTTGTTCCTTGGGAGAACTTACTGCTAACTTTGATTTTCCCGTCGTGTTTTTGAATAATGTGTTTAACGATTGATAAACCCAGTCCGGTTCCTGCGACTTCACTCGATCGTGATGCATCGACTCTGAAAAATCTCTCAAAAATTCTGTGCAACTGATCTTCCGGAATTCCCATTCCATCATCTTTGATTTCTAGGATCGAGTTCTCGCCTGAGACATAAGTTATAATGCTGACATTCCCAATGGCGCCGACATACTTATAAGCATTGTCGATAAGATTGATCATAACTTGCTCAAAGAGGTTGTAGTCGACGAATAAAACAGGGGCCCTGAAGTCATAAGTGAACCTGATAGACTTTAGTGGGTAGTTCACTTTTAATTCTTCTACTAAACCTTCAATGATGGGCTCGATGTGAACTTCTTCTTTAAAGAGGTCTTTTTTCTTTTCAACAGATGTTAGTCTCAGAAGATCATTGAACAGACTCAAGAGTCTTCTGGAGTTATTATCTAGTTTTTCAAAGATCGGCTTAATCTGAGAGTCAAACTCCTTATTTTTTTCCAGCATCATTCTTAGGGCCTGAGTCTGACCATTTAAAATAGTCAGAGGAGTCCTTACTTCATGAGAAAAGTTCGCGACAAAGTCTTCGCGCATTTGATCGGCCAGTTTTCTTTCTGTCACGTCATGCATGACACAAAGATAGTTTTGAATCGTTTTAAGAGGGAAAACCTTGATTTCAAAATACTTTTTAAATGAATCCTGAAGAGGGTTAAAGCTGAATTCATTGAGTTTTTGAACTTCATTAGTGGCAATAGATTTTTTTACGAAATCGAGGAATTCATGATTCCTTGTCACTTCCAGAAGAGAACTTTTTTTAGAGTGATCAGGAATATTGAAGAGGTGATCAAAAGTCTGGTTAGAGTACAGGATGATCTGGTTTTTTCCAAAAATACAAACCGGGTCGTGAAGC
The DNA here is from genome assembly GCA_040376855.1 of Bacteriovorax sp. Lineage (GTDB taxonomy): Bacteria > Bdellovibrionota > Bacteriovoracia > Bacteriovoracales > Bacteriovoracaceae > Bacteriovorax. The sequence continues at coordinate 3,518 of JBEIPV010000169.1, read as the reverse complement.
GAATCAAGCAGGATTTTGTACTTTAAGTTTTCGATCTCATACTCAGACTGAATCAATTGATGATGGACGTCTCTTTTAGAAAGAGTGTCTTCGATCACTGACCAGCTTAAGTCTTCAGGTAGAGTAGTTGATTCAAGTTTCTTTAAAAGTCCTTTGGTCGGAAGAGCGAAAAATTTTAAGAAGAGCAGGTTTAAGACAATAAAGACAAACCATACCAGTAAGTATACGCTCCAGAAGTTAGCTCCTACATGCAGTCCAAAAGACTTCTTAAAGTAGTTATAAACAAATACGCCTAGTAGAAAAAGGAAGAAGGCCTGGAAAAAGAGAATCTTTTTATAACGAATCTCAATCATGGCCAACGACACGGTAACCAATCCCTCTGATCGTTTCGATGATCGAAGAGTAGTCGCCTAGTTTTTTTCTTAGTCCAAAAATGTGAGTGTCAATCGTTCTGTCCGTCACGTGAACCGGGCCGTCCTGGATGTATTCTACCAGTTGGTTTCTGGTTAACACTTTCCCTGGAGAAAGCATGAAGCAGCAAAGAATTTTATACTCAGAGAGAGTTAACTCTAAAAGTTGCCCTTCAATCCAAACTTTACATTGATCAAGATCAACGACCAGCTCTTTGTGGCGAAGGATATTTTTATTTTCAGGAGTTCTGTTGCTGACTTCTCTACGACGAAGCAGAGATCTTACTCTCGCAAGTAAAATCGCCAGGTCAAAAGGCTTTGTCATGTAGTCATCTGCACCAGCATCGAGTCCTTCAACGATTTGCTCAGGCGTACTAAGGGCCGTAAGCATAAGGATTGGGGTGGTTTTTGTTGGATTAAATAAACGGATAAACTTACAGATTTCCATTCCATTTACAGAAGGAAGCATTCTATCCAGGATGAAGAGGTGAGTGTTTGCTGCCTCTTTTCCATCGTTACTTTGAATATAGTCCAGCGCTTTTTTTCCATCAGAGAAAGTCAGGATATTGTGACCCAGAACTTTTAGCTGCGATAAAATAAGCTCACTGATTTCTTGTTCGTCCTCAACAACGACAATATTTGCATGGTCCATACTAAGAATCCTTTTTACCAATTTTATACTCAGGATTGTGACGGATGTCTGATCCTGACTCTAAGAAAATAACGTCTTCGGCGATGTTTTTAGCATGGTCACCAATGCGTTCTAAGTTTTTAGAGATTTTAATAATACTATAACCTTCATCAAAGCTGATGACGTTATTTTTAATTTGATTGATATAGTCTCTGACGATATCGCGGTTCATGGCATTGATTTCCTGGTCGTGAATAATCACGTCAGTGGCAAGCTTGGTGTTACTTCTTACAAAAGAATCAAGGGCGTTTTTCACCATCAGGTTTACTTCAAGCGCCATATTTTTCAGTAGAAGAATTTCACGGCCAATTGTGACCTGGTGGCGTTTGATTTTTACGGCCTGGTCTCCCATGCGCTCAAGGTCAGCATTGATCTTCATAACAGCGATGGCCGTTCTTAAATCTTTTGCTGTCGGGCTTTTTAGCGCCATATACTTAAAGCAGGCATCGTCGATCAGAATGTGAAACTCATTAATCTTTTTTTCCAGTTCAAAAACATCTTCCATTGTTTTGTCCTGGTTCAGCGAACTCGATAGAGACGCTTCAACCAGACTGGCCATTTTTAAAACGTGATCGCGAAGATCTCTTGGGCAAATATCCATATGTAATTCCTTATTTAAAAATTAACCGAAACGCCCTGATATGTAATCTTCAGTTTGCTTTTCTTTTGGGTTCGTAAAAATATTCGAACTCAATCCGTGTTCTATCATGTTCCCATAAACGAAAAAGGATGTGAAATCCGAAATACGAGCGGCCTGTTGCATATTATGAGTCACGATAATAACCGTGTATTCTTTTTTGATCTCATTCATCAGTTCTTCAATTTTAGCGGTAGCAATCGGGTCAAGTGCTGAAGTGGGTTCATCCATTAAAAGTACTGGAGGATTAACTGCCAGGGCGCGGGCGATGCATAGACGTTGCTGCTGACCACCTGAAAGAGAGGTTCCCAGCGAGTTTAGCTTGTCTTTGACTTCGTCCCATAGAGCGGCCTTTCTTAAGCAGCTTTCTGCTGTTTCAAGAAGTGTAGAGCGCTTTGAAATACCTTGAAGTCTAAGTCCGATAACCACGTTATCTAAAATGCTCATTGATGGAAATGGGTTGGGCTTTTGAAAAACCATTCCAATTCTTCTTCTGACGTCGACGACATCGACTTTTTTATCGTAAATATTTTTACCTTCAAGCAGAACTTCTCCCGCTGTGCGTGCGCCTTCAATTTCTTCGTGAATGCGGTTTAGGCAGCGAAGGTAAGTGGACTTACCACAACCAGAAGGGCCAATGATGGCATTGATGGTCTTTTCACGATAATCAACGGTAATACCTTTGACGGCATGAAAATCGCCAAACCACGCTTCAAGCTTTTTTGCTTCCAGGATAATTTTGGCTTCACTTAGATTAGGCATTCTTAAATTCCTTTCTTATCTTTAATTTTTGTCAGAATAAATCTGGCAAATAAATTCATTGTTAAAATAAGCACCATTAAAACGAAAGCTCCGGCCCATGCCTGACGCTGCCAATCTTTATAAGGTGAAATAGCGTAAGTATAGATCTGGACAGGTAGTGAGGCCATTGGCTCGTTTAGCGAGTAGCTAAAGTACATATTACCAAAGGCAGTGAAAAGCAGCGGTGCTGTTTCTCCGGCAGCTCTGGAAATCGCTAAAATCATCCCGGTTAAAAGATTTGAAATAGATCCTTTTAGGATAATAAACAGGATCACTTTCCAACGAGGAAGTCCTAAAGCAAGACCTGCTTCACGGATGTGATTAGGAACGAGTTTTAAAATCTCTTCAGATGTTTTGATAATAATTGGGAGCATGATAATGCTTAAAGAGATACCACCGGCAAGGGCAGAAAAACTCTTTAGTGGGACAACGACAATGAGATAAGCAAAAATCCCGATAACGATTGAAGGAATCCCACTCATTAAGTCGACAGTCATTTTTAAAGTTTTAGAAAGTTTACTTTTGCTGAACTCTGATAAGTAAATCCCGCATGTCACACCGATAGGGATCGCAATCAGCGCTCCAAGGCCCACGATGTACATTGTTCCTAGAATCGCGTGTCTCATACCACCGCCAGTTTCACCAACTGGTTTTGGAAGTTCAGTAAAGAAACTCCAGCTCAAAGAACTTGCCCCTTGAACGAGAACAAACTGAATGATCATAAATAAAGGAATGAGCACGGCCAGTGCCGCTGCTAATGTCAAAAGCAAGAATAGGGTATTTTTGAATTTTCGATAAATTCTATAATTCATTTAATCACCCTTTTGAAAAACTCTTCACTATTGTTCTAGCAAAAAGATTTGAAAGGAAAGTTATTAAAAAGAGTAGAAGAGCTAAGTAGCATAACGATGAGATATGCAGTTTCGTGTTAGCATCAGCGTACTCATTTGCCATGACTGAGGCCATCGTAGCAGCGGGA
>JBEIPV010000026.1:0-29954 GCA_040376855.1 Bacteriovorax sp. | reverse complement strand
TAAAGAATGACGTTCATTCTTGAATTCTCTGTCATGATCAACCTAGATCATTTAAGGAGAAAAACGTGAATCAAAAATTTGGATGTCTTTTAACTTTATTATTTCTTGTTACAAGTTGTGGAGATAGTAACAGTTCTTCTTCTAACTCGGCAGGGACTGGAACAGGCACAGGGAATACTTATAAAAGAATTGGTATTACTAGTAACAGTAGTGATGGAAATCTTGCAATGGGAGGCAATGCTATAGATGCCTTGGAAAATGCTGATGCTCTCTGCAATGCTGAGTTTCCTGGATTTAAAGCTCTTTTAAATAATGAAGGACGATATAATGGTGTTGGTGGTGATTGGATTTTAAAAGCTAATACAGAATACCGTCGTATGGATGGTGCTATCATTGGAACGACGACAGCAGGAAGTGTTTTTACATTCCCATTGACGAATTCGATGGGGACCACGGCCGTGTTCGCTTGGACAGGACTTACAACCACATGGGGAGGAAGTGCTAATACTTGTGATGATTGGACAAGTGATATGTCTAATGGGGCCAATGGAGATGTTATGGCAGTCACTTCTTCTGCAATTGGGCAGATTGGAAGCCAATGTATGAGTGGCCTTAGTTTAATTTGTGTAGAACAATAAAAAGCTCTTCTTACAATTTTATTTTGTATAACTTTTCAACTGCTTCTTAGTCGCAAGAGTAAGTAAGCGTTGAAAAGTTGGACACTCCAAGTGGCTAGGGGCCTTACAATGACTAGCATGGAGTAATCCATCTCTAACTGCTTCCATTTTTTTTATTTTTTTATCTATCTCAACTGCTTTCTTTTTTAACTCTTCTTTATCAAGCACGATTTTTTTTTGACTTTTAAACAGATCATTAAGTTCATCAAGCCTAAAATTAGCTTGCTTGGCCAAGGTGATTAATGCCAGTTTCTCTAAGACACTAGAGTGATATTGACGGCGAAGTCCTTTTCTTCCAGTTGAGCTTATAAGTCCTTTTTCTTCATAGTATCTAAGAGTAGAAGTTGAAATACCTGATTTTTTTGAAACTTCACCGATATCCATTGTTCCTCCTAAAATAATTTATTCAAATACTAGCAGATTTAATTTAAAAAAATCAATTTTTCATTGACTTCAAGTTAGCTTGAAGTTGCATAGTTATTGGTAGGAGGTCGATATGAATGACAAAATAAATGAAATTGCGATCAAACTTAGAAACTCTTGGGACTCAATGGATATAAAGGTTCTTAATGAAGTACAAGCTTTGGTAGGTGAATTAGCTAAAGCTGGACTTGATAAAGGCCGAGATTACTCATCAAGCGGTATAAAACTATACAGTGATAATCTTGGTTTCATGTTCTATGCATATTCAGAAATTAATGGGACCTATCGCATTCCACATAATCATGGCAATGGCTGGGTGATCTATGCAGTAGTGGAAGGAGCCGTTGAAATGGGAACTTACATCAATTGGGAAAAAACTAATGGTCAATCTCAACTAATACTAAGAGACAAGAAAATATTAGAAAGTGGCGATGCTAGAATTTATTATCCAGGAGAGATTCACGACACAAGATGTTTGTCGAAAGATGCTCTTATTTTAAGACTCACTAGTTGTGATTTGAAAGTAGAAGATATTGAAGGTCGGATGAAGCGATTCAATTTATTAAAGGATGCTTAAAAATGACATTATCCATTTGGCTCATTACAATTTTTTTGACTATATTTTCTTATCTAAAAAATAAAGAAAAAACACTTTTTGCACTACGATCTAGCGTAAATTCTCTAAGGAAGTTAATACCGTCCATTCTCGGAATGATCGTCTTAGTAGGCTTTATTCTTGCGGTCTTTCCTCGAGAGAATCTGGTCATCATTTTTAATCAGAAAGGGGTCTATGGATTTTTATTGATCGCTTTTATAGGCGCTATCATCACCATTCCTGGGCCGATAGCTTTTCCGCTTGCAGGTGCCTTGTTGCAAATGGGTGTCGGTCAAGGTCTCTTAGCATCGTTTATAACAACACTTACTATGGTTGGAATAGCTAGTTCGCCTTTAGAGATTTCATATTTTGGAAAACGCTTTACTGTGCTCAGACAGGGACTGAGCTTTATAGCTGCTATTATGATTGGTATTCTCATGAGAGGTTTATTATGATTTTAGCTGAACTATCATATAAAACATTGTTAAATTCATCTTCTTTCTTTATGGAAATCATAAAGTACTTTCCACCAATTCTTATTTTAATGGGCCTTCTTGATACCTGGATACCAAAAGAAAAAATCCAAACGTATCTTGGAGATAGAAGCGGAGTAAGAGGAGCATTCTTAGCTATCTTATTAGGATCAGCGGCCGCCGGGCCTTTGTTTGCGGCCTTTCCTATTGCCAAGTCATTATCTCAAAAAGGAGTCCGTACTGCGAATACTGTTATATTTCTTGGGGCATGGGCAACTATTAAAATCCCAATGATCATCATGGAATCAAGTTTTCTTGGAATCAGATTCGCATTGCTACGATTAGTAATCACGATCCCTTTTATTATTCTCATAGGCCATTTAGTTGAAAGGTTTAATTCACGCGATATTATTTCCTGAGAGCTCTGTCACATTTTCTAGGAGTTTGATATATTGGATATTGAAGGCATTTAAACTGGACTGTGTAATATATGTTATTAAGAAAATATGAAGATTATTCTGAGCATGTAAATGCTTTATTTGCCACATTATCTAGCGAGTTATTATCAGTTTTACCAGATGCGAGAGTTGAGCATATTGGCTCTTCTTCGGTTCCAGGATCAATTTCAAAAGGTGACCTGGATGTTTTTGTTGGAGTTGATCAATCGCAGTTTAATAAAGCACTCGTGCTTATCAAAACTCTAGGCTTTTATGAGAAAGAAGGAACTTTTCGCTCTGATGAGTTGTGTATGCTTGTTACAGATAAATTTAATTATGATGTTGCCGTACAGTTAGTTTCAAACGGATCAGAGTTTGAAGACTTTTTGAGATTTAGAGATCTTTTAATAGGGAATACTGAATTTATAAAAGAGTACAATAACGTTAAATGGCTGGCACAATCTTTAGATGAGAATGAATACCGACAAAAGAAAAGTATTTTCATTACAAAAATTTTAAATTCCTAATAATTAAAGGCTTTTATTCATCTATAACCTCTAGATTGACGTTTAGTAAGTGCTGTCTAAGTTTAGTCTTAATCTCTTCTGGAATCGGAAAAGATTTTTGTTTTGTATAATCAAAACATACTAAAAAAGATTTTCCGCGACTGATGACAACGCCGTCTTAAAGTGTATTCCATCACATTAGTTCCTGAAGGATTTTTTGAAGGGCCAAGTTGAACTCTTGAGGATTTTCCAGCATGGGGTAGTGTCCTACACCTTTAACAATAGAGTAGTCGAAGTCTTTGAAGTATTTTTTATTGATTTCTTTTTCTGTTACACCAACATCAGAGTTGATCGCTCGCACAGGAATAGTAACTTTGCTCGCAAAGGGTCTGGCGTCTGTTTTATAAAGAGGCTCAATGCATTTCACAGCAAATTCTCCACCATGGGCAATAAACTCTTTTTGAAGTTGAGCTCTCACTTCAGGGGGCGTTGTCTCTACGAACAAGTATTGAGGGATAACATTTTCGATAGCGAATTTAAAATCTTTTAGATAAAGATCATGAACCTGTGTGGTTTGATCGATAGTCATCTGTTGATCTAAATTCTTCATGGTATCAACAATAATTAAAGCTTTTGCATTTGGAATACGAATAACTGCTTCAGTTGCATAAACACCACTCATTGAGTGTCCTATGACAATAATATTTTTTGCAGGCAGTTCGCGGGCCACGGCTACAATATCGTCAGCGTAGGTTGTTGATGACCAGGTTTGTCTTGTTTTACCTGATTCACCATGACCTGCAAGGTCTAATTGCGCAATAAGATATTTATCAGAAAAGTATTCCTTCTGACTGTTCCACCATTGTTTATTTCCTAGCCAGCCGTGAGCAAAAAGCAGGGCCGTTTCTCCTTGTCCTGAGAGTTCGTAGTAAATTTCTGTTTGATCTTCTGATAATGTTGTTTTTTTCATGTCCTAATTTTAGCGACGGATATTGAATTTGTATATATTGCGATGATTAATGTCGTCATGCGTATTTTTTCTTTACTTCAGAAGAAAATATAAGAAAAATAATGTGAGACTTTTTCGCGGAGTATGGTTGTGGATGAAATGGATTTTGAAGGCTCAATAATTTTAGAAAAACTTGCTTCGGTAGATCTTCTTGAAGATTTTTTTGAAGCTGTTGATGCTGATAATTTAATTAGAGTTGAATCTTTATTAAGAGAAGCAGAAGTTGATGAGGATACGATTGAAGAGGTTCTAAGACAGATCGAAGAAGGGAATTAGAATTTTGAGGCAACCTTTTAGAGTTGCCTCAAAACATTAGACTTTAAATTTTCTTTTAGCGGCCTGAAGTTTCTGATAGCTCTCAATCAATTTAAGATGCTTATCCAGTCCTTCGAGTTTCGTATTCGTAGGAGTTAATCCCATGAATCTTACTTCACCTGTAACGGTCCCAATGGCATTATTTAGCGTTTCAGTACCAAACATCCTCGTCATATTAGGAACATAATCCTGAACATCAAACTCGTTGAGCTCGATATCTAAAACAGCGTTTAGGGCCTGATAGTATTTCTTTCTGGCCGTTGAGTTGTCGTTAAACGTTAAGAACATTTCAACTAAAGGTTTTGCTTCTTCAAAACGCTTAAGCGCTAGAAGTGAAAGGCACTTTAGCTCACCAATATTTAATTGACCCCATGGAGTGTTTTCATCAAAAGCAACACCGATCAATTCTGAAATCTTTGTATAGTCATCAATCTCACTTTCTTCCAGCTTATCCACTAGTTTAGAAAGTGCTTTATCGTTTAATGAATGCAGATTTAAGATATCTGCTCTAAAAGCAATCGACTTATTATGGTTATCCCAAATCAGATCATCAGTAGAGTAGATTTCAGAATAGTCTGGCACCAGGATTCTGCAGGCCTTAACTCCCAGCTCTTCAAAGTCAGCGATGTAAACTTCTTTTTCTAATTGAGAAAGGATATCCATCAGGTAGTTGTATTCTTCTTCAGTAGATCCTGAGAAATCCCATTCATTAAATTCATAATCAGCTTTTTCGCTGAAGAATTTCCATGAAATAACACCTGTTGAATCGATAAAGTGATCAACAATATTATTTGGATCACAGATGGTGTTTTGATTGAAAGTAGGTGGAGTTAAAACGTTAAGACCTTCGAAGCTTCTACCTTGAAGAAGTTCAGTCAATGTACGCTCAAGGGCCACTTCAAATTTAGGGTGAGCTCCGAAAGAAGCAAAGACACCACCATTTTTTGGATTCATAAGTGTGACACTCATCACTGGGAATTTTCCACCAAGAGAAGCATCTTTAACAACAATCGGATATCCTTCAGCTTCAAGCTTGTTGATACCTTCCATAATTTTTGGGTATTTTTCTAAAACGCTCTTTGGAACGTCTGGAAGAGTGATCTCTTCAAGAATAATTTGGTTCTTTACTGCACGCTCAAAAATCTCAGATAAACACTGAACTCTTGCTTCGTACTTTGTATTACCGGCACTCATACCATTGCTGACGAATAAATTACCAATAAGGTTAACGGGAATATAAACCATTTTTTTATCGGACTGTCTTTCGTAAGGAACAGCACAAATTCCACGTTTCGTATTTCCAGAATTTGTATCGATTAAGTTAGAGGCCTTTAGTTCACCATCTGGATTGTATATTTCAAGAAGGTACTCATCCATTAATCCTTCAGGAAGAGAGTCCTTTGGACCTGGCTTAAACCACTTTTCACTTGGGTAATGAACGAAATCCCCGTTAGCAATTTCTTCACCCAGGTATTGGTCATTGTACAAATAGTTATTACTAATACGCTCAAGGTATTCACCTAAAGCAGAACAAAGAGCGGCGTCTTTAGTGGCCCCTTTACCATTGGTGAAGCACATTGGAGAGTCAGCATCGCGGATATGCACTGACCATACGTGAGGGATCGGGTTTCTCCATGAAGCAATTTCAATCTTAATACCCAGTGCCGCGATAATCGCTGACATGTTGGCGATTGTATCTTCAAGAGAAGCATCCTTTCCAAGGATCATAGTTTTAGTGTCACTTTCTGATTTGTAAGTCACACCAGAGTCTTTTCCTAAAACATTAACCACTTCAATTTGAAAGTCTGGCCCTTCTTGAATAACTTTTTTGACCGTACATCTATCGATTGATTTTAAAATTCCTTCGCGGTCATGTTCAGAAATGCTTTCCGGCAATTCAACTTGAATCTGGAAGATTTGCTTATATCTATTTTCAGGATCAACGATGTTGTTTTGTGTGAGCCTGATATCTTCAGTAGGAATATTTCTCGCGAGACAATACACCTTCACAAAATAAGCGGCACACATCGCTGATGAAGCTAAGAAGTAATCGAATGGGCCAGGGGCCGTTCCATTTCCTTTGTAGCGGATGGGCTGATCTGCAATAAGAGTGTAGTCGTCGAAAGTGGCTTCAACTTTTAAATTTTCTAAATAGCGTGTATTAATTTTCATAGTGCTAAAGCTAGTATCACCAAATACTTAGACTTTATATTGAATTTTCCCGGGACAGGTAAGATTTACAAATGAAGGTGGGAGTACTCGAGGAAATATTGTTTAGAATCGGGGAGTTGTATAGGGGCCGCAATGGTAAATGGCGGCCCCATTGGTAATACTAGTTATAATCAATGGCATTCCAATCTGAGAACCCACCGTGAATTCTTGTAGTCACATAATCGCCAGTCGCATTGACGGTCCATAAGGAGACATCACCCCAATTGGCCTGCCATAGGATTTTTCCGTTGGCATAACTTTTTGCAATCCATCCAGCATAGGGTCCATGAAGTCTGTGGGTAACATATTCACCAGCATTGTTAACTGTCCAGAGTGAGATTTGTCCACCAGTGTGTTGCCATAGAACTTTTCCATTAGCATAGTTAATAGCTTTCCATCCATCAAAAGGGCCATGCAAGCGGTGAGTGATGTAATCTCCGGCCGCATTCATCGTCCAGATTGAAATTTCTCCACTAGTATGTTGCCATAGTATTTTTCCATTAGCATAGTTGATCGCTTTCCATCCATCGTAAGGGCCATATATTTTATTAGATACATAATCACCATTAGCATTCACTACCCATAGGGATATTTGCCCGTCATCGTGTTGCCATAATATCCTGTTGGTTGCATAACTTCGCGCACTCCAGCCGGCATAGGGGCCGTGCAGGCGGTGGGTGACATAGTCACCGTTGGCATTTACGGTCCATAATGAAACTTGGCCACCGGAGTGTTGCCAGAGAATTTTCCCATCGGCATAGTTAATGGCCTTCCATCCAGCGTATGGGCCATACTCTCTGTGATATAGATAATCGCCATTGTTATTCATAGTCCAGAGAGAAATATTCGTTGAAGTTCCTTGCCATAAAATTTTATCTGCGTAAGCGACAGATAAACTCAAGCTGAAAATGATGATTACTAAAAACGCTTTTACTGCGGTGGTGTACGTCGTACTTTTACTCATGATAATTCTCCTTACAAAGATTTTTATCTATATGTGTATAGACTCAATTTAATTTGCAATGAAGATGCCTCAAGAGTTTTTAAATATTGATAAGTCATGCCCTTCATATTCATGTGCAATAATATGGCTTCTGAATTGCTATTAATAATTTGGTGAAAGCAATAAGAGACATTTTGTCTCAAGGTACATTTTACAACGATTTAACAATTCATTTCAGGGGGCCAAAAATGTCAAATTTTTTTAAAGAAATAGTAAGAACTGAACCGCACTCGTTGGATGAAATTAGAGCTTCGCTTGATCAGGATTTATCAGATCATAAGCAATTAGTTCCATTATTAAAAGAGCATCACAATTACTTGGAAGAATCTATTTCATTTTTGTTAGATCCAGAAGCTACTGAGTTTGAAAAGCAAGAGCACTTAGAAAGATTTTTTCGTTTAGTTCAAATGCACGGTAAAGCTGAGCAAGAAACGTTATACAGACATTTAAAAGAAAATTCTGAAAAAGAAGCCCGTATTGAAGGTTTTAGCGGACAAAGTGAACATGATATTGTTTTTCAACTTGAAGAAGAGTTGAATCGTATGGGGTATAAGAATGAATGGAATGAAGAGATTGAGTCCAAAGCAAAAGTTGTCGCAGGTATTTTAAAAAATCACATGAAAGAAGAAGAGCGTACAATGTTTACAATTGCAGAGTCTCATATGACAGAAGAAGAGCTTGAGCTGTTAAGGGATGCCTATATCCAAAAATGCATTGGCTATTTCGTTAGTGATAGAGCAAACAATATTTATGCAGGTGAATGGACATTGGGAAAACATAGCGATAGCGGACCGGACTCTTTTCAGCATTAAATGAAAAAGGCCGGAAAAATCCGGCCTTGTTTTATGAATGTATTATTCTTCAGAACTTCCTTCCACTGCCGGGAAGAACTGCTTTTTTTGTCCAATGACATGTCCTGCAGGAATAGGTTGTCCTAGCTCATCAATTGAGAAAACACTTTCCGGAAGATTAAGCGACTGACGAAGTTTTTCCATCGTTGATGGAACAAATGGATGAAGCATGATCATCAGGTTTTTTAAAACATAGAAACATGTAAAAAGAGCGTCTTTACGTTCTGTCTCATCATGACGGTCATCATGTGGCTTGAATTGAACAAATAGGCTATTGATCAAACGGGCATAGTTTTCAATCTGACCAAGAAGCGTAATGTGATCTGCCTTTTCCATGTTCTTCACATACATTTGAACGATCTTCATTGTCTCTTTTTCTACTTTTTCCAAAATTTTACCATCTGGAACCACTCCACCAAATTTAGATTGAGCAGCGGCAATTGGTTTTTCCATTGCAGCGTTTAGAGGTCCAGCTAAGAATTTATTTCTTTCGTTGAAAGTATCGAAATCAAAGTTTGATTGTTTTTCAGCAAGACTTAGAGTTGAAAGGAAGTATCTTACCTGGTCAGGGCCATAGCCCATCTCTTCAGTAAGCTGATCACCACTATAGAAGTTTCCACGGGACTTACTCATTTTTTCACCGTTAACCATTAAGTGGAAAACAGAGTAGACATCAGTCATCGTGTAATGGTCATTGACGCCAATCCACATCGCTCCTTGCATAAGAACGTAGAAGTAGACGTTGTCTTGTCCAAGAAATTGAAAAATTCTCGCTTCAGGGTCTTTCCAGAAACGCTCCCATTCTTTTGGATCTCTTCCTTGTTTTGCAAGGGCCACTTTCGTGAATGAGATAGGAGCAATTAGTGAATCAGGCCATACGTAAAGAGTTTTACCACTCATCTCTGGATCAATCTCTGCTGGTACGGGAATTCCCCATGTCACATCTCTTGTGATTGAGCGATGGGCCCAGCCATCAAGTGGTTCACATGCGATCCCCTTAGCTTCCATAGCGGTTTTTCCAGTATTGTAATCAGCAAGATTTTCAAACTGAACAACGACTTTTTTTCCAGGAGCGTATCTTGATTTGTGCTTTGGAAGAGTTGCTCGCATTTCTTTAAATGTTGGTTCATTCGTATTATCAAACTGGAACGCTGGTTGAACGGTTTCATAAACTTCGTTAAAGACACCTTTGCGCCATTTATTTTGCTTGGACTTAATCCACTCTGTTAATTGATCTGAAACTTTCCACATATCAAGCCAAAGATGATTCGTGTCTCTTAACTCTGGAGTTGCATCAGACAGGGATGATTTTGGATTGATCAGTTGTGAAGGATCGTATTGTGTCCCACACACTTCACATTCGTCACTGTAAGCTGTTTCATTTGTACAATTTGGATTAGGGCATTTACCAGTGACATTTCTGTCTTGTAAAAAACGCTGAATCTTTGGGTCAAACCATTGTTTGGTTGTTTTTTTCTCCAGCATTTTATTTTGCCAAAGTTTTGTCATGAACTCTTGCGAAGTCTCTTTATGAATTGGATAGCAGTCAGGCTGTGATGTTCCTGAAAAAATATCGTATGAAATTCCATAACGAGTTGTCGTTTGAACTTGTTTGTCATGAATTTGATCGATGAATTCTCTAACCGGCATTCCTGCTTTAATTGCCGCTACTTCAGAAGTAGAGCCGTGGTCATCGTTTCCGCTGACGAATAAAACATTCTGTTTACCAATCAGCATTCTCATATAGCGTGCCATAATATCCGGTGGAACCATTGCTCCAGCAAGGTGACCAAGATGAAGAGGTCCGTTAGCGTAGGGCATACCACCTGTAATGACCGCAGTCTTTGGGCGCTTTACGAGTTGAAGGATTGATTTAACGTCTGTAGGGGGAGTGTATTGTGGTTTATTCATGGGGGTATTATATCGTAATAGATAGGTGGGTAACAAGGAGATAATTGTTACTTTTCATTGGAAGATTTCTGTTGCATGGCATTTTCAATACCGTATTTGAATGGCGCCCATAAAGGTCTCTTTGCATCGATGGATTCTAAACCTTTTTGAGTCCACATATTACAGGTGTTGAGCATGTGATAAGAATGATAACTTTTAAAAAATTTATCTGTATCATAATAACTAAATTCACTTATTTTTTGAGCACGTCCTTTTTCATCGAGAACAAAATAGCTTTTTATAAATGAAACCAATTTGAGGTATTCTTCTTTGGTTAAATAGAGAGGGTAAACCTTAGGAGAGTCATTTAAATCTTTTAAGTACTCAATGTGTAAAACAGATTCACCAGGCAAAAAAACTGCTTTTAAAATAACACCCCATTTGATTTCATCCCAAGTCTTCATGTTGAAGAAGAAGTCACGGCTTCCCCATCCAATGGCAATGTATTTTGGATCTTGTACTTGAGTCGTCACTGATTCAACTGGGATAAACTCTTGCCAGTTTAAAAGAGAGTTAGATACAGGAAACACAAACTCTGTATGGATATCACTTGATGAAACATAGGCATGGAATCTTGTATGATCCAGAGATTTGGATTCACCAGTAAAAATACTTTGTAAAATCAGGGCCAGACCTAAGTAAAGACCCGCGATAAAAGCAATACTTAATCCAGCATATGTTAAGATTCTCTTCATGGTTTCCTATGCGAACTTTTTTGATCAGATTTTCTATTCTAGCATTTTAGCCCTATTCTGAGGCATTCCCTCATTCTTTCTCATTTACCAAAAGGTATACAAAAGTTGGCACTTTGCTTTTAGGCAGATAGTTTCACTCAGCTATTAAAACAGGCATTTAGCTCCTAGTTGGTTCAGTTTAATGATTTTTTTTCTGTTCTATGTTTAAATTTGTTTACTACCTTTTTAGTTATAATGAGTTAAATATGAAAAAGAACTCTGAGCAAGGCTCTGTTTTAATCGGTGTTTTATTATCGCTAGGCTTAGCGGCCTTTGCGTATATTGGAAGCTCTACGAGCTTTTTCAAGTCGATTACCCGTCAAAAATCTAAAACGCAGTTAGACGTATTATCTAAGTCATTAACTAATGCAGTTTTTAATTACACAGCTTATGCGGTTAAAGAGCGTTGGTGTATGGATGCTAACTGGGGACGTGATACGAATTGCGGTGGTGCAGGCGGCTCAGACATGAAGGCCTTCGTTACTCATCCAAGAAATCTAGAAAGATTTCTTTGGTCGAAAGTAACTATTAACGATATGGCCTCTAGATATAAAGGTTTATATGGTGCTGCTCCTGCAGCTCTTGCTTTAAATAAACTAGAACAAGTTATTCCGATGTCAAACCTGGAGTCTTTAGGGGCTTCACATCCATTGAACCTTGTTATGGATGATATGGTTAAGCAATGTTTAACATCTGTAAGCGTTTTAATTGAGAAGCCACTATCTAGTTACTACAAGCCTCAAGGTGATGAAGTCTATTTGATTATTACTGTTAAAGGTAATTTAACACTTAATCCTTTAAGTCGTTGCTCTTTACTTAAGAACACACCAGTTATTAAAGGTCTGGTTATTGTGTATCCAAAAACACTTAATCAGTATGCGATGGTTAAAGTAGAAGATTTCACAGTTTCTGATTATGGAAGTTCAAATAAAGGACTTAATTTTTTTGGGCCGGTTTATATTCAAAGAAACGTTAAGCTTCCAGCTAGTGGAAAACATGGCGTAAGCTTTAAAGATAAAGTAAGAATTGGAGAAGGGATTTTACAGCTTAACGGTCAGCCTTTTACTCCAAAGACTCCAGGTGGATTTTCAGATCAATACCTTTCTCAAATTACAACGATGAATGGATTTATGAACGGTATCAGCCTTGAAGCCGAAGCGGATTTAGGGTTACCGAAATTATTTGGTGGAACTTATAAGTATCCTGATAACGTCAATATGGCGATGTGTACTAATAGAAAGGCTCTTAAGGATAACTTCTCACTGACAAAAGATTCGCGCCTATGGCTGAAAGGTAAAGATGGTAATTTTACTTTTGCCTTATCAGAAGACAATGAGTTCAGAGAGTATATTCGCCATGGTGCAAATGCTGACAATAGATATATTTATAATGAATACACTAAGTCTTTTTCTTTTGCATCACCTCTCGCTAAAAACACTTTTGATGTAGATGTTAAAGAGGAAGCTGAAACTGCAAAGCCAATTATGGAAGTGAAGATTTCGGTTGATGGAAAAACTTATTCAACTGTGTACTTAGGAAGAAGCTCTGAAGCCAAGGTTAGTTTTGGAAAGGCGTCTTTTTTCCAAGGGCAGAAAAATTTATTAGATACTTCCGAAACAACTTATTTGGATATTAATAAGGTTGATGCAGATGGTATGGGGATCAACGATGATTTAAAAAATGAGTACTATACTTTCCAGGATGAATGTAGAGAGGCGAAGGATGACGATATTTATATTCCTGAGTGTCAGAAAGTTAGGAAAACTGCGAAGGATGAAGAGACTGACTGTAATCTTATTCCTGCCACAAAGCCTGTTGAAAGATTAAAATGTAAAGATGCCGTTGATGATCTTAAAAAAGCAAAAGATAAGTATTTTGCGAAAGAGAAGAAATTAGTCAACGACTTGAATAATTTTATAAGCAATATTCCATCTGTTACTCTTAAGACGACGGAAGTCTTGAGTAATAAAGAAGATGTGAGTATTAACTGGGTTAATAAAGAGTCTTTCAAATATCCATTTGTTTCTGGACTTGATTCAATCAAATTTAAATTTAATGTATATGATTTTGCGATCGAAGATTCAAACGATACAACGTCTGGTCAACGCGCGGGGAGAGAGAAGCGTCTTCCTGGACCAAATTCTTATACTGGTGAAAACTCAATTGTGTTCGATATTACTAGAGATAAGTTTGGAGAGGTTTCAAAATTCTTAACGAAAAAGAATGATGGAAGCATTTTGAATGCAGATAGTGGAAAAGGGACAACTCTACAGACATGGAATAAGTCTTATTACTATACAGAGCCACCGGGAAATTATCCTGATGCAGACAAGATATCTTATCCAACTGATGGATTAAGTGTAGCAGAAGCTAAAAAACTGGATGAAGTTTGTGATATTGATACAACAGTTATTCCACCTCCAAGTTGGGACGTCTCTTTTACAGAGCACACTCAGTTTTCATGGCTGTATAACGTAACTAATTCAGGTCTGACGATTACCGATCCATCTAAAGTACAGCCGATGCCAACTTATACTTTTACAAATGCGGATATGGCCGTAGGAAATTATCAAGGTGTGCCCAACAGATCGATTGTTAAAGAATGTATTGTCCCAAGCTCCCTTGATCTTGTTTTTGGTTTTTATGTTTGTGAAACATTAAGAGTGCAGTCTCGAACAAGACCATTAAACTTTGTTGGGACATTTATTGTGAAAAATTTAAACATTGATAGCTCAGCTCTAAGTAATGGGGTGAACTTCTATTCTATCTGGAGTACCGGAGGAGTTGAACTTTTAAGAGCTAATAAACACTTACGACGTGAAAAAGCAGCTACTGACGATTGTGTTTTTGATAAGCCAGGATGGTTCACGGGCTTAGATGAAGATTATCTTGCTGACTATCAGACTTGTAGTCCTTCTAAGTTTTTATACCAAGGTGCTAACAATTTTAACTGGACGACTGTCGATCCTGAAATTGGAATTACAGATGCTAAGGCCCAAGTTACAACTCAGTCAAAAATTGCCAATAGATACCGTCGTTATGGAGTGAATGTTGTATGGCTTAGGAATGGGATTGAATAATGATGAATAATCAAAAAGGATTTACACTTGTAGAAGTCATGGTGACAGCGGGAGTTCTGGGAACCGTTCTGTACTTATTTACTAATGGTAGTTCATTTTTAAGCCAGAGAAATAAACAGCTTGAAGAGTTAATGATTATGGAGAGACACGTAAACTCTCTTTATGAAAATATTCAAAGTAATATTGATGTTTATCAAATTACTTATGATCCGAAAGAGTTTAACGACAATGCAGATCCAAGTAAACTTGCAGCTTATCTTCCAATGGCGTGGGATATGAAGATTTTAACCTCGGTTAAAAACTGCACAGAATGTCCAGGAAGAATGGGGTATGCCATCGTTCCACTTGATGGGTATAGAGGTCTTTATAAGTTAACGATCAGAGCGACTCATCCGAAGGTTCCGGCATTTAAAGATTACGTATTTTTGATCAATGGGAAGTAGTATGTTTTTAGGCATGAAAAATAATAAAGGATTCTCACTGGTCGAGCTTTTAATAGCCGCATCGATTGGTTGTGGAGTTATTTTATACCTTGGTCAATTCGTAAAGATTAATGAATCGGCCCACCAAAAAGTTATGAATGAGTTGGAAGATACATCTGATAACTTGAACATGGAAGCAGTTCTACGAAAAGATCTGACTAATGCTAAACACTCTCTTAATAACTTAAATATTCAAGATGATAATGGTCGCAAATTTTTTGATTACTTAAGCAGCTCAACTTGTACATCAAATTGTGCTCGTTCATTAAAGCTAGAGCTTGGTACAAAGGGTGGGGATTATTCTAAAAGATCAATTTACTTTATTATTAATAATACGGGAGCAGGTGAGCAGCAGATTTATAATCCTGCCGATGCTTACACTAGAAATACACTGTCTTTCAATTCACTTAACTATGAAAACACGCTCTCTGTAAGACCAAACTCACCGTGGGATGAGTCCATTAAAACAAGAAGTGTTTTAATGTTTGTTTATAGTCCGATTGAAGTTTTTGCTCCGGTAACTGGAATTAGTACTCCAGGAAGACTGTTAAGTTTTATGGGATGGGCCGGAGCGAGTAATTACGCTGGAAGGCTGATTGCTGAGCCTGTTTCTGATGGTGGATTGAGCTATTACGACAATAGAGACCTAAGAACGGGGAAATTGATCTCCAATGAAGATGAATTCTTTAAGACAATGCCTTACACGACAGGACTTGGTTCTTTTGCTTTTTTAACTGCGGTTAAAATCGTTAGATACCGTTTATTGACCGTTTCAACAAATGGAAATTTATCGGGACAGCTTATTCGTGGTGAGATGAATGCTAATAGAACGTTTGATGAACGACCAGTAGGCTTTAATATTAAAACAGTTGAATTTTCGAGAGAGACCATTTCTTCTCCGGCAATTTATATTAAATCGGATAGTGTGAGATAATTATTTTTACCAAGGATGCACGTATGATGAAGTTACCACTAATAATTGCGATCTCCTGTAGTATCAGCTCAGTTGTTGCCCAAACAATTGCAGTTATGCCACAAAACGTTTCAGGGGTAGGGTCTATTCAAGTCGGAAACACTGTGGCCGGAAAGTGTGATGGACTAAGCGCTAACTTTGTTAAAGTTTCAGTTCAACCCTCTTGTTATGGGGCCAACTTAAGAAGCGGTGGGACTGCACTCAATCCAGAGGCGGGTGACGTTGAAATGGACTTAACCATTACTAATAGTGGTTCAAGCTACTCTTCATCAGTTCGTTTTCCCAATAAAGTAACTTGGCCGGAAAATTACGGACAATCATGTAAGTGGAGTTCGACAAAACCACTTTCAACTGTGACCTGTGATCAGCAAGGGAGTACTGTTAGTTATACTTGTAAGTACATAACAGCAGATTTCTTTATAAGAGACTCTTTAGAGTGTACAAGATCAGGGGATCCACTTACACATGGTGCACTAAATAGTAATATTAGTTGTGGTTTCTTATACACTTGGAAAGGTGAAAATTACGCAGCAGTAGATTCATACAAGCAGGTAACGAACTTTGCCAATTGTGGACTAAGAGATAAAGAAGAGGATTGGGCCAATTTAATGACAGTAACTTCTTCGACTCCAGCATCTAGTATTACTAAATACTCGAAGCGAGGAAAAGTTGTTGTTGCCTATAATGGTTTAGGTATTAAGAAACAATCGGTGGTTAAAGACAACACAACTGGGAACTTCATTGTTTCTGGAAGTCGATCTCAAGTCGATGCAAAATTTTATCAGTACGGTGCAGATGGAGTTAGAAGGGCCTTATCACAAAGAGTTGATGCAAGCTTTGATGAATTCGAAGAGTGCTTAGAAGTTAAAGCAGCTTTCCTGGGAACAAACCAATTCTGTGGAAGTTACTATTCTCCAATTATGATGTTCTTTGATAATGAATTACCTCAGTTTGCTGGAACAAGTTCTTTCCCATTAGTTCCAGGTGTGAAAATGATTTACTGGCCGGAAGCTAAGGCCCCAGGGTATTTCTTAGCAGTTGATGAGCATGACACTGGAGCAATTTCTAACAATAAGCAGTTATTCGGTGAAAGCGCTGACTATAAAAATGGATTCGAAGCTCTAATGAGATACGACTCAAATAAAGACGGGGTTATCGATTCAAAAGATAAAATGTTCTCGAAACTTGTTTTATGGAAAGATGCAAACGGTAACGGTGTTTCTGAAAAAGAAGAAATGTTCTCTCTTGATAGCCGTGGTGTAAAAAGCATCTCTCTTAAATATACAGATGATAAGAGACAAAGCTTTGGTAGAAGAGCAGAAGCTCGTCAGGAAGCTCCTTTTACATTCGTAAAAGATGGAAAAGAACAATCTGGTAGAGCGATCGATATTTGGTTCTCTCCAAACACTATGGCCAACAAGGCCCCAGTGAAAAAAGCAAAAAAGTAATTCACGAAACTCAAAATGCCTCCCGTAAAACGGAGGCATTTTTTTTTGCCATTAAATTTGATAACCGAAGTTCTTTCAAAAAGTTAAAATCCGAGATAAAACATCAAATACCTTTAAGCACGCATGGCATAGAGACTAAATCAAAAACATATATCAGAATAAAAAAACTGGATGGGAGTATTCGACTACAAGGATACATATGAAACCAGTTATTTTCTCGGTACTGCTACTTTTTTTGAGCGTAAAAGCATCGGCAGATGAACTTGATCGTTTACTACGTAATCGAATCGAGTTTTATAACATCCGGCCACTTGTCAAAATTCCCGCGAATCCTAATAGATCACTCGTTGAGCTAGGGAGATTGTTGTTCGCTGAAAAAAATCTATCCGGTAACAGGAGAATGAGTTGCCAGACTTGCCATAATCCCGCCACAGGGACTACTGACAGGCATCCTATGTCTCAAACAGAAAATGGTTTGGGTATTCTTACTCGCAATTCACCAGCACTCTTTAATGTCGGTTTATCAACGAGACATAGTATGTTTTGGGATGGCCGGGTTCATTTTGATTCAAAGAAAAAAATATTCACCACACCTGAGCCAGCTTTAAATGGAGAGTCGCCAGAGCGTCCTGAGATAACAAGTGTCATGACGAGTGCTCTTGCGGCCCAGGCCCTTTTTCCTTTAGTAAGCGCTATCGAAATGAAAGGAGTAGAAGGTGAAAATGAAATTGCCAATGCTAAAACAAATTTAGAGGCGTGGGATAAAATCATTGAGCGTGTGAAAGTTGAAAATTATATCTCGCTTTTTTTGAAAGCTTATCCTGATTTGACGTTAGATAAAATTAATATCGGACATGTCGGAGAGGCGATTGCTGCTTTTCAAAGAGAAGAGTTTCAATCGACAGATTCTCCTTTTCAGCGTTATTTGAAAGGAAATAATCGAGGCATGACAGTTGATCAAAAAAGAGGATTCGCTGTTTTTTTAGGAAGAGGAAGATGTATTGATTGCCATACCGGAAGTGAATTAGGCAAAGGAGATCTGTTTGCTTCAGTGGGAACACCACAATGGGGAGCAGCTCCTTTCGTATTGGATAAAGGACAAGGTGATGTTTTAAAAGATCCCAGAAGAAACTTTTTTTATAAAATCCCGAGTTTGATCAATGTTAAATTAACAGGGCCATATATGCATAACGGGGCCTTTGAAACATTGAAACAGGTCATCGATCACTACGACCATATCAGTGAAACGTTAAATGGATTTAAAGT
This sequence comes from Bacteriovorax sp., assembly GCA_040376855.1. Classification (GTDB taxonomy): domain Bacteria; phylum Bdellovibrionota; class Bacteriovoracia; order Bacteriovoracales; family Bacteriovoracaceae; genus Bacteriovorax. The sequence continues at coordinate 11,521 of JBEIPV010000026.1, read as the reverse complement.
CTCAGCGGAAAGACAAGCGCGTATTCCTGTAAAAGTGAGTGTCGCGAATCATCCATTAGTGCTTGATGACATTTGGCTTTCATCGCAATCTGGTTTGTTTCCCGAATTAAAAAATAAACTACGTTTGCTGGATAGAGAAAAAAGACTTCTGGAGATTTTCTTAAGTGAAGCGCTCACTGATCCACAATGGGAGAACAAATAATAAACATGGCCTCTGTTTTGCTTGGTGAGTTTGGATTTTAAATTTCCAAATAACACCAGGAGAACCAATGAGAAAAATGTTTAACCTTCCATACTTGAATCTTTTTAGATTTATGAAGGACCCTGAACATTTTCAGGAGGCGATGTTGAAAAAATGGGGGGACCCATTTCCCTTACACCTTCCAGGTTTTCCTCCAATCTGGTTGACTCAAGATGTAGAGAAAGTAAAAAAGATTTTTACAGCACCTATCACCACATTTATTCCGTCAGAGCATAATCCAGTCGCTCCCATTTTAGGAAATAACGGTCTTATCATGTTAGGTGGTCATGAGCACACGCAGAGTCGAAGAGAGCTGGGCCCAAACTTTATGGGGCAACAGTTAAAGATGATGAATTCATCGATCATCGATGTGTTTTATGAAATATGCGATGAGCAAAATATTAATGAAGGTGAGATCGTACTGCAGGATTTTGCCCAGGCGGTAGCTTTAAGAATTATTCTCAAGGTGCTTTTTCCTCATATCGATAACTATGAAATGAAGAAGATGGAAAACCTTACAAAGATTTTTTTAAATAATTATTCTCCTTCACTTCTCTTTACACCAAAGTGGCTATCAAGAAGATGGAAAAAATTTAATGCGAGTAAGAAAGAGCTCGATTACATGTTTTTCAAAAATTACATTTCTGGTCTTTACAGCGATGTGGATGGGCCGATTAGGACTCTTGCTGAAAAAAATCTTGATACCGAACAAGTGCTAGATCAACTACGAACTTTAGTGGTTGCGGGGCATGAAACCACAGCGACTTCACTGGTATGGACAATTTACCTTATTCATCAAGATAAATATAAGAATTGTAAGAGTGACTTATTAAAAGATGTGGACTCCGTAAGTCATGAAGATTTTCTCGGAAAGATGAATGAGCTAACCTATCTTGATGCAGTTGTTAATGAATCTCTTCGTCTTCATCCACCAGTGCCATTTATTACCAGAAAGGTTATCGAGCCGTTTTCAATGGGTGAGAGAGCTTTTGAAAAAAATGAAGAGCTAGGTGTGAGTATTTCACTGCTGCACAGGTCTCCTAAAATTTGGAAGGATCCGTTGGTCTTTTCTCCTAATAGATTCTTAGAAAAGCGAGCAACTCCTCATGAGTTTGCACCTTTTGGTGGAAGCAATCGCAAATGTATTGGAGCAGGTCTTGCTATGAATGAATTGAAGATTCTGACAGCGCTTTTTATGAAAGAGTTTGATTCTGTTTTATGCACTGTGAATTCAATTAAACCTCAGGTGATGCAGATAACGATCGGGCCTAAAGAATCTATTGTTATGAAAATCAAAAAACGAAAAAATGATGAGGCCCCTCAGGATAGTGTGGGAAAAAATTCTGCCTCGTTTTTTGTTGATAGTTTAAGAAGGCCCTTAGGGCTTGGACAAAATGAATTGGCATAACGCCTGCTTAAAATAGCTAATCTAAAAAATTAACAAGAAGTGAATCATGGAAGTACAAGGTGCATTTGGTTTAAAACAAGTGAAGGTTGATGAATTGAGTGTTTCATTAAAGAGAGACGCTCCAATAAAGAAAACTTACAATCTGACTTTGGGTGAACCAAGATTAAGTGAATTCCCCTACGAGCTATTAGATGAATTAAAAAATATAGAGCAGATAAATAATTATTATCCCTCTTTAGGGGATATGGTTCTTCGCCAGAATATTATTGATAAATATTATGAAAATCTAAATACAGACAATATTATTATCACTCATGGTGCTATCGGTGCTCTTGATGTGATTATGCGTTCAACTCTTAATGCCGATTCTGAGATCTTGCTGCCAAACCCTGGGTTTCCTCCCTATGAAAAATTAGCAGAACTAAGTGGGGCTAAAATTGTAAAATATAATATCAATCTCTATTCACAGTCCTCGCTTATTGATTGGGATCATATTTTAAAAAATATTAGCGATAAGACAAAAATTATTCTACTTAATTCTCCTCACAATCCTTCGGGAAAGTTATTCACTCTCAAGGATCGTGATTTTCTTAAGCAAATTCTCATTCACTATCCACATTTAATGTTTGTGATGGATGAAGTGTACCGGGACCTGATTTACTCAGGACTTAATCATTATGACTTAAGTGAGTTTATTGAAAGAGGTTACATTATCAACAGCTTTTCCAAAATTTATCCTTTGCAAGGAGCGAGAGTCGGGTGGGTGGTTGCCAATGCTGAGAATATAAAAAAGATGAGTGTTATTTACAATAATGCCTATGGGGCCATCTCTTCTTTTGGGCAAGAATTGGCTAAGCTATTGTTGGCAAAAAATGTCAATTATCAACCACGTTACAGAGAAGCGCGAGAGTCAGCGTGTAAAATCTTAGACAGCTATGGTGTGGATTATATCTTTCCACACGGAGCTTTTTTCATTTGTGTGAATTATTCCTGTTCAGATTTGGATGTTATTTCAGATTTAAGAGAAGAAGGAATTCATGCCGTTCCCGGTTCGGCCTTTGGAACGCTTTCAACAGGTTTTATTCGCCTTAGTTTTGCTCAGGGGCCAGATGTTTTACGTGAAGCTTTTCATATTATTGGAAAGCACTGGCAAACAAATAAGAAAGAGAGACTCACATGTTAGTAAAAGATTACATTGCTAAATTTTTAGAAGAGCAAGAAACTCAGCATGTCTTTGGTGTCAGCGGTGCTAATATTGAAGATCTATTTTCTACGGTGCTAAAGAGTCGTAAAGTCCCAGTGATCCTGGCCAAGAATGAATACAATGCTGGAATGATGGCGATCGGTAGTTATCTTTATAACAAAGCAGTCAAGGTCGTTTTAACCACATCTGGGGCAGGGGTTTTAAATACTATTCCGATTTTAGCAGAAGGGTATAGCAGCAGGCTTCCCTTTGTTCTCATTAGTGGAATGGTTCCTCAGAGTCTGGAAGGAAAAGGTGCATTTCAGGATACATCAGGAGAAGGAGATACTTTTGATCTAAGTAAGATGCTTATCCCTTGCACACAAGCAGTTTTTAATATTAAAGAGGCCAATGAAATTCCTAAAGCATTGGGACAAGCTTTTAATCGGGCCAGAAAGTCTAGACGTCCTGTGGCCATTTTAATTCCAAAAAATATTTTTAATACAGAAATTGCAAATCATATATTAAGAGAAGGTTATAAAGAAGAAGTAGTTCAATCGCTGCCGCTTAATTTTGAAAAGGCCCATGCCTTCGTTTCTCGGGTGTTAAATAATAAAAACCAATCACCGCTGGTTATTCTTGGTGAAGATTTAATTCATTTGAAAGATCTTCGCAATATTCAACTTTTTGCTAAAAATTTGAACGCGAAGATTGCTCTCACCCCAGTCGCAAAAGGATTCTATGATCATTACGATAATGACTTTTTAGGCTTAACTGGAGTGATGGGACACAGTGAAGTGAATGCGCATCTTAAAGAGTGCCAGGATGTTATTATTGTCGGCTCCCGAATGGATATGCTTTCACGCTTTTCACTGGAAAGTTTTTTTGAAAATAAACGAGTCCTGCATTTTAATCATGAAATTCAACAAACACATTTGAAAACTTTAGAAACAGTTGAAGTGTTGGGAGATATTCAAAAGAATATTTTTAAACTTTATCAAGACTTTGGTTTTAATAATGATTTTCCTGCTCCGGCCCATACTTACCATGAGATTGAGCACAATCATCACTCGTTGGATTATTCACATATTTTTAAGCTGATTGAAAATGAAATAGAACCTGATGCTGATATTTTTGTCGATGCTGGAAATTCCGGGGCCTTTGTCATTCATAATTTAAAAGTTAGAGGAGAAGGTCTTTTTTATGTCTCTTTAGGAATGGGAGGAATGGGCAATAGCATCGGAGCTTCGATTGGAAGTGCAATCACGTCAAAGAAAAAAACTTATACTTTTTTAGGTGATGGATCTTTTTTAATGCATGGTTTGGAAATTCATACGGCCATCCAGCAGTCACTTCCTATGGTCTTTTTTATTTTCAATAATAACTCTCACGGCATGTGTGCAACTAGAGAGGCCATCTTTTTAGAGGGAGAGAGTGGATTGAATAAATTCACAACCAGCTATTTTGGTTCAGGTATGGACCGATTGTTTCCGGAAATTCAAAGTTATGAAGTCAACACAATGGAAGACTTGCGTTTTGCTCTTTTAAAAACAAAACATCCGGTCATGCCTTGTATCGTTTCTATCAATATCGACAATCATGAGAAGCCGCCATTTAGAACATTTAATAAATAAAGGGAGTATGAGAATGAAAGAACAAATTGATGTCAGTGAAATTCCGGGTCTAAGAAGAATTGAAATAACAGATAAACACGAAATGGGAGGGCTGATGGCCGACCTTACTCATGCTGTTTATCCACACAAGGAAGTCTACGGAGGGTATTGTCCCATCCAATCTTATATCAACTGCCCACCTGAAAAAGTCTTTGAGTATATGTCCAATCCACACTGTCTCAGAGAGTGGACGTACAGTATGCGTGACTTTGAAGAAGTCAATGAGAAAGGATTATTCCGTGGCAAAGACAAGATTGGAAAAAACACGGATATTTATTTTAAAGTGAAAGCAAATAAAGAAGCACTATTAGTAGATTACCACTGTGCCTGGGACCAGGGAGATCACCTATGGATGATTTATCTAAATCGCATTGTACCTGCAGAGACTGTTTTAAATAAACCCGGCTCAGTTGTCTTTTGGCAAAATTGTTATCACCCGAATTATGAAAAAAATCCATTTCCTGATTTGGCGCCACAAGGACGTCCTTGGGTGGGAGACTTCTGGGATTTCTTTTATGCCGGCCACACCGTCGAGCTGGATAATTTAAAAGCGATCTTAGAGTATCGTCATGCGAATAACTTACCAATGACGCCTAAAGAATTATAACAAGGAAAAGACAATGACTATAAGCCTGATTGATGTAGAGGAATGCCTGCCTGAGCAGGTTATCGGTAATGAATTTTTCGGTGAAGAAGAGATAAGAAGAAGAAATAAAATGTTTTGTGGAACCACATTCAGGCGTCACATGAAAAGAGATGAGCTGGCGTCAGATTATTTTGCAACTGCGATTAAAAATCTTGCAATAAGACTCAATATTGATCCAGCAAAGGACATCGATCTTATTTTAACAAACGTTTCAATTCCCGATGAACCGTTTACAGGGTGTGGCGCCGTTGTTAATAAAAAAATTGGTGGACGAGCAAAGTGGATTTTAGACATTCACAATACTGGATGTGTCTCTTTTCTTTACTTACTTGATGTGGCCAAAACTTATATGCAGGGAAAAAATGCCAAGACAGCAGTGATCTGTCTGGCGCAGACTTCTGCCGGAAGAATTTTCTCCCAGGAAGACACCAGACAACTGGCCCAAGCGGCCATTCCCGGTGATGGATTTGCGGTGGCCTACGTAACAGCAAGTGAAGAGCGCCCAATTCTTACAATGGAATTTGAATCTTATCCGGAATTTTCAGAAGACATGCGTTCGAATTACGACGATGCAAAATGGTGGGAGGCGAGAACCAAAACAGGCAGTATTGATTTTAATGAAAATAAGACGGCGCTGGTGGTAGCAAGGGGAAACAAAGCGGTACCTAAAATGATTCATCAAGTTTGTGAGAACTTAAAAATGAAGTCTACAGAGATTGATTATCTGATTACGAATCAGCCTAATACCAATTTTTTAAGAAATTGGAGAGAGGCGGCCATGGTGACAAAAGAAAAGCATTTGGACACCTTCGATAAATACGCCAACCTGTTTGGGGCCGGGATTCCAATTACCTTAGCTGAGTCGATCAAAAATAAAACGATTAAGCCTGGTGATCTGGTATGTATGGCGGGATTTTCCCATGCCTGTGATTTTAGTGCTGCGGCCTTAGTGAGATGGACTTAGAGGGCCTTTGGCCAAATAAGTTTTTTCCCTGAAATTATTACAATTTCTATTACTTGTTAGACATAAGACCTGATTTCAAATAGAAACATTCTATGAAATCAGGTCTATCTGCACTTATTCATCCTCATACCTTTGAAGAATTTTTTGCTTCATATGAACTTAATGAACCCTTTGTGGTTCATCAAAATACTGAGCATATGCAGGTTATTAGAGACCTGCCTTTTTTAGAGTCTCTCGAAACTCTTTTAAAGTCGTGGCCTGCACCCATCCAAGCGCACTTGCCTGATGTAAGAGATGAATCAAGTTCTATCGATACCAATACCAAAGATGCCCAGAAATTATTTAATAATGGAATGGGATTACTTTTTAATGAAGCTCAAAATATTTCACCTCTCCTAGTTGAGTGGCTGGAAGAGATCAAAAAAGACTTAGGTCTTTCGCAAATGACTTACGCACGATCGCTGATCTATGCAACTCCAGATGGAAAAGGGACGGCCGCGCACTTTGATCAAAATATTAACTTCGTCTATCAAGTTCACGGAACTAAAGTCTGGCATATGGCCCGAAATACCGATCTGGTGAATCCACTAACCAGACACACTATGGGGACAATGCCTGATCCGGAAATGATGGGGTATTTAGAAGCTCCACTTCCGACATCAATGCCCAAAGAAGTTGAGACCTATGAGCTTAGACCGGGCTCTGTACTGTTTGTCCCACGTGGTTATTGGCATTCAACCGAAGCGGAAGGGGATGCTCTTGCTTTAAACTTTACTTTCACTGCACCTACATGGCTTGACTTGTTCACAGCTGCACTAAGAAGCCGTTTGAGTATGTCACCTGAGTGGCGTGAGACTGCTAATGGCGTAAACGATTCTAACTTTCGTTATCTGGCAGAAAAGAAATTTGATCTCTTACTATCAGGTCTGGTTGATGATCTTCCTCATTGGAGAGCAGGCGATATTCTAGACGCCATCGAACCTCAAGAATTTTAATCAAAATATTCAAATTGAAATATCTTTTTTATTAATAATCAGTGAAACTGATATGGATCATTAAATCAATTGCTACATTGAGTTAGAGTTATTCTATTATTAATCCCATCTGAGGTTTTATGGAAAATGAAATTGAACAGGAAATGCAATACAAGAAGTGGATTGCCGTTTTAATTCTCGGCGCAGTGATCTGGTTTACTCCACCACCAAGCGGGCTCACTGAAAATGCCTGGCATCTTTTTGCTATCTTTATCACTGCTATTTTCGGAATCGTCGTCAAGGCCGCAACAATGGGAAGTATTTCAATTCTTTCCATCACTTTAGTTGCTGCTCTTCAATTGCGTGCACCAGGGAATGCGAAAGAGTCCATCAGTCTGGCGCTAAGTGGTTTTAGCAACGGAACGATCTGGATGATCACGATTGCTTTTTTCATTTCCCGTGGATTTATTAAAACAGGTTTGGGAAACAGGATTGCTTATTGGTTTATCGTTAAACTGGGGAAGAGTCCTTTAGGTGTTGCTTATGGGTTAACATTTGCAGATTTAGTTCTTGCTCCTGCGACTCCAAGTAATACGGCCAGAGCTGGTGGGATTATCATGCCCATTATGAAATCAATCTCGATGGGATTTGGATCTGACCCTCATGAACCTAAAACTCATAGAAAAATGGGAGCTTTTTTAACTCTCAATTCATATTACGCCAATCTTATTGGTGCCGGGATGTTCTTAACTGGAACGGCCAGCAATTCAATGTGCCAGAAGTTTGCTCACGATTTAGGAGTCAACATAACGTGGACTGATTGGGCCGTGGCCGCTTTAGTTCCTGGTTTAATTTCTATTGCAGTTGTTCCTTTGATTCTTTATAAACTTTACCCGCCAGAAATTAAAGACACGGCGGAGGTGAGAGTAGAGGCCGCGAAAAAATTATCGGCGATGGGTGATATTACGAAAAATGAATGGCTGATGTTTGTGGCCTTTATTATGTTACTTATTATGTGGATTTTTGGTTCTGCTTTAAAGTTAGATGCAACAGTAGCAGCTCTTATTGGTTTATCATTTTTACTTTTAACATCTGTTCTTAATTGGGAAGATGTAAAAGGTGAAAAAGGCGCATGGGATACTATGGTATGGTTCTCGGCGCTCGTTATGATGGCCGAAGGATTGTCTCAGTTAGGATTTATCGGATGGTTCAGTGATCTTGTAAAAGTTCAACTTCAATCACTTCCGTGGTTCTGGGCATTCCCACTTGTCATTTTGGTTTATTTTTACAGCCATTATATTTTTGCCAGCGCAACAGCTCACGTGGCGGCGATGTACGCTGCTTTACTTGCCGTGGCCATCTCTATTGGTATTCCAGGAAAATTAGTGGCGCTGATGCTTGGTTTTACTGGTTCGTTATACGGTGTTCTTACTCACTATGGTCATGGCCCAGCACCGATTCTATTTGGGATTGGTTATGTGGATTTAAAAGACTGGTGGAAGTTAGGATTTATTTTTTCAATCATCTTGTTAGTTATCTGGATGGGATCCGGAGCATTATGGTGGAAGTTTTTAGGTCTTTATTAAACATAAAAAGGGGAAGTTTTACTTCCCCTTTTTTTATTTCTTTAAGGCCTCTGCCTTCATATAACTCCAGTTCATCTGGGCAATCGAGCTCAGTGGAATGTGCTCGGGACATTCTACTTCACAGGCCCCAGTAAAAGAGCAATGGCCGAAACCTTCATACTCCATTTGGGTCACTAGATTAAGAGTTCTCGCAAGAGACTCTGGTTCTCCTTGAGGAAGAGTGTTCAGGTGATTTATTTTGGCAGAAGTGAAGAGTGCAGCAGAAGCATTTTTACAAGTGGCCACACAAGCACCACAGCCAATACAAGCGGCCATATCCATGGCGTGATCAGCGCGCTCTTTTCCTACAGGAATAGAGTTGGCCTCTGGAGCAGTTCCAGTATTGGCAGAAATAAATCCACCTTTTTGAATGATGCGATCAAAGCTTGAGCGGTCAATTACCAGGTCTTTGACAATAGGAAAAGCATTGGCACGAAAAGGCTCCAGGACAATGGTGTCGCCATCTTTGAAGCTTCTCATGTGCAACTGACAAGTCGTTTGATTATTGTGAGGTCCATGTGGACGGCCATTGATAAAAATCCCGCACTGGCCACAAATTCCTTCGCGGCAGTCGTGATCAAAGGCGACTGGAATTTCATTTTTTTCTACTAGATCTTCATTCAAGTGATCGAGTGCTTCAAGCAAAGACATGTCTTCATGCAAATCTTCCATTGCATATTGTTTGAATTCACCTTGTTTATTGGCACTGGCCTGGCGCCAGATTTTAAATTTTATTTTCATATTTAACCTACTTGTAACTTCTGACAGATGGTTTGACGAATTCGAAATCCAGCATTTCTTTATGCAGCTTAAATTCACCGATATTTTTAAATTCCCATGCTGAAACATAAGCAAATTCATCGTCGTTTCTTAAGGCTTCGCCCTCTGGAGTCTGGTATTCTTCTCTAAAGTGGGCGCCACATGATTCATTTCTTTCAAGAGCATCAATGCACATCAGTTCAGCAATTTCAAAAAAGTCTACCAGTCTTGAGGCCTTATCTAATTCCTGGTTAAACTCTAAAATTTCACCAGTGACTTTTACATTTTTGTGGAATTCAGCACGTAGTTCTTTTATTTCTACAATGGCCTTTTCTAATCCTGCTTTGGTTCTACTCATGGCACATTCCTGCCACATGATTTTTCCCAGTCTGCGGTGGAAGGAGTCGACTGATTTTGTACCGCTATTATTGATGAGAGATTGAAATTTAAATTCGACACTTTTTTCTGCTTCATCAAAGGCCGGATGGTCTGTTGAAACTTTCCCATTTTTCATTTCATCAGTCAGATAATTCCCAATCGTTAAAGGAAGAATAAAATATCCATCAACGCTTGCTTGTAGCAGAGAGTTGGCACCCAGGCGATTGGCCCCATGGTCGGCGAAATTGCATTCGCCAATGGCAAATAATCCCGGGATAGTACTCATCAATTCATAATCCACCCATAATCCTCCCATCGAAAAATGGGGAGCAGGAGAGATCTTCATGGGTTCTTTATGGGCGTTGATTCCGGTGATCTTTTCGTACATCTCAAAAAGATTTCCATATCGACTATCAATCACACCTACACCTAATCTTTCGATGGCGTGTTTAAAATCAAGATAGACGGCGTTTTTAAGAGGACCGACACCACAACCGGCATCAATGCGTTCTTTGGCCGCACGTGAAGAAATATCTCTTGGGGCAAGGTTGCCAAAAGCAGGGTAGCGTCTTTCTAAATAATAGTCGCGGTCTTCTTCAGGAATGTCTCCAGGAAGTCTTTTTTCATCTGGATTTTTTGGCACCCAGATACGTCCGTCATTTCTTAAAGACTCACTCATCAAAGTTAATTTTGATTGTGTCTCACTGCTTTGTGGAAGGGCCGTCGGGTGAATTTGAGTAAAACTTGGTGAAGCAAAAAGCGCACCTTTTTTATGGGCCTTCCAAATGGCCGAAGCATTACATCCCATTGCCAGGGTTGAAAGGAAAAAAACTTTTGAATAACCGCCTGTGGCCATGACCACTGCATGAGCACTATGGCGAGTTAATTTTCCTGTGACCAGGTCACGCACGATCACACCTTTTGCTTTTCCATCAACCATAACGATTTCCTGGATTTCATGGCGTGAGTACATCTGAACTTTTTTAGCAGCAATCTGGCGAGAGAGTTGAGCGTAACTTGCCAGTAAGAGTTGTTGCCCGGTTTGCCCTCGGGCATAGAATGTCCTTTGAACCTGAACACCGCCAAAACTTCTGTTGGCCAACACTCCACCATACTCGCGCGCAAAAGGAACACCTTGTTGGGCGAAATGATCGATGAGTGGAGCAGAGAGTTCGGCCAGTCTGTAGACATTGGCCTCGCGTGAACGGAAGTCTCCACCTTTTAATGTATCGTAAAACATACGCCAGACATTATCGCCGTCATTTTGATAATTTTTAGCAGCGTTCACTCCACCTTGAGCGGCAATCGAGTGGGCCCTTCTGGGTGAATCTTGAAAACAAAAACACTTAACATTGTAGCCACCTTCAGCAAGTGTCGCCGCAGCTCCAGCTCCGGCTAGACCTGAACCGACAACAATGATATCGAGTTTTCTTTTGTTGGCCGGATTAATCAGACGGCATGTGGCCTGATAGTTTTTCCATTTTTCTTTTAATTCCCCTTGAGGGATTTTGGCATTTAATTTCATAAAGCTTCTACCTTAAGTAAAGAATGATAGGGATAATGGCAAAACCAAGACCCATAAAGGTTGCAAAGATCACCGAAACTCTAGCGAGGATTCTGATATATTTTTTGTGGTACAGGCCCAGGGTTTTAAAAGCACTTTGGATACC
>JBEIPV010000161.1:0-5977 GCA_040376855.1 Bacteriovorax sp. | reverse complement strand
ATTTTTCCTTAATTGAATTGACGTAAAGGCCCAAACGCCTCTAAAATGAACACTCCAAATCAGTGCCTTGGTGGTGGAATGGTAGACGCAGCGGATTCAAAATCCGCCGTCCGCAAGGATGTGCGAGTTCGAGTCTCGCCCGAGGCACCAATTATCAAGCGACTCCAACCAACATTTCCATAACTGTCTACGACCTTAAAAGAACCGCAGGCTTTTTCTTACGAGATCTCGTTAATATAAAATTCTTTATCTACATTCCAATAAATCTTCACGCTATCCGGCCCACTTTCCCTATATGAAAAAATTACATGTGGCACTCAATTGCCACACTTTGTGGCAAAAAGACTAGAAACAAAAGAAGAATTCAGTTAATGTCCACACATGGAAACAGTAACTAGTAAAAATATAAAAGCGATTACAGATGATGAGCGATCTATATTTCGCCTATGGCTCCAAACAAAATTTACAAATCGTTGTAAAACAAATGCTAGCTATTCCCTTAGAGCATTTGCAAAAAGTTTGGACATAGATGCTTCATCTTTATCACAAATATTGAGCGGTAAAAGAAAACTATCAAAACAAGGGATTCAACTTCTCTGCGATAAGTTATCTGCCTCTCCAAAAGAACTCCAAATGTTTGGACTCTGTAACGTAGAACCTGAACTAAGAGAAGAATATTTACAAGTAAGTGTCGATACTTTTTCTGTCATCTCAGAATGGTATCATTATGCCATTTTGGAGCTAACTTATGTATCTGGCTTTAAGTCTGAACCGAAATGGATTGCAAAAAAACTTTCTATTACTGTTGAAGAAGCTAAGAGTGCAATAGATCGCTTGAAAAGATTAGGAATGTTACTGGAAGAAAATGGATCACTTATCAAGTCATCAAGACGTTTAACAAATAATGGAAGTATCAATACAAGTGGTGCTCATAAAGAACTTCAAAAACAAGTGATCGCAAAGGCATTGAGAGCAGTTGATGAAGTCTCTCACGATCAAAAAGATATAACATCTATGACTATGGCAATTGATACCAAAAATCTGGATAAGGCCCGGTTACTTATTCAGAAGTTTCGCCGCGATCTTTGTGAACTTCTAGAAGATGGCAATCAAGAGCAAGTTTTTAACTTAGGAATCCAACTTTATCCCATATCAAAAAAACAGGAGTAAACATGAAGGCAATAATTATTTTAACATTACTATTTCTAGGAAAAGCAGAGGCTAAGTTGGGCAGTGAAGGTGTTGGAGGAGGTGATCCCTACGCAATAGAGTTCGTCAGAATTGGCGACACCATTAACGACTTTTTGTCGTCATCAAATCTTTTTCCTGAAATAGAAAGAGAAGATTTTAAAACTGCTATTAATAACATACGAAACTCTTTAGACGATGGACGTAATAAGCCTTTAATAAAATTTCAAAACAATGAAGTCTATTGTGCTGGTACTTCTAAAATAGGATGTGTTTTTAGTGACAATACAATTAATGTCAACAGAGATGGCTGGAAAAACCTAAATCCAAAAGAGAAAATTGAATTGGTTTCTTTAGAATTATTGCAAATTTTAAATTTCACAGGAAGATACACATTAGCTCAGTCTATAGGTAATTATTCGAAAGAAATATTGAGCCCTACTAAAAACCCTCAGAAGCTTTCTTGCATGAGTATTGCATTAGAGAGGGCACTCAAGGACGCCAGAAGAGCTTATCCAAGCTATTTAGCAATGGTTCCAACTAAAGCAAATTATAATGATATCGAAAAAACTGATGGAGTTTTTAAAAATAAATACGAAATCAACATTCAAGTAACCACATCGGACGACTACATAGAAGATTTAACTTATGAATTTAAATTTTTAAATAAAAACTGCATCAAGTAAATTAAGGTAACAAATGAAATCACTTTTTATTATTTTAGCTTTATCAACTTCTCACATTGTAATGGCGTCAGCAGTTGATACTTATAAATGTTATAGCTACCAAGTTAATGGTCAGAAAAATACCGATGAAATTATGTTAATCTCTGTTTCAGAAAGTTTTTCTCAAGGTAACATACTTAACGAATCATGGGATGATCATTTCATAGGTGGTGAATTGAATGCCAACTATAAGTCAAAAGGTCCTATAAAATATAAAAAGTATGGACAAAACTTGGTCATCGAAGAGAGTCTGCTTAATGGAGGGAGGCAACTAAATGATGGGATATTTGGAGGATTTGCCCGCGCAGAAGGAGAGGCTGAGGGTGGTTTTTTTCAATATAAATTTATTTGTAAAAAATAAATTTAACCACTAGAAAGAATTTCATCCCGTGTTTACATGACCAAAGAATTAAATATTCACCAAAGACCCAGAGATCCTAAAAAAGTCTCAGGGCCTTTGTCTTTTATCTACTCGGTGGCAGCATTGGCATTCCCCATTTGGACGCCTGCGAATTTTTTATAAGCTGTAATTGAGCTACTCATATGACTTTTAATACTTTTGAAAGCTGTCCATTAAAGACCGTAAGAACGACACCATCACTTAAACTTAACCATTAAACCAATAATCATCCAAAAAATAGCAATAGCTCCAATAGCAATAAATAGACTCATTTGTTGAGCTGAGAACTTCCTTTCTTTTAACTTTTCATCTAATAAAATTTCAGGTTTGAGCATAATAAGATTAGTAATTAAAATATTGAGCTCCTCTTTACTCGATGAAAGTTTTAACTCAAAATCATTGCTTTCATTCTCGCCAAGGTCGACTCTCAGAATATTGTTAGATTCAAAAACTAAAGACCTTATGGCGCTTAAGGGATAGTCTTTTTTTACGGCTTTCCCAATAACACCATAGTGAGATTCACTTGTCACAACCAAACGATCAGAGTAAAGCTCTACATCTTTTTTGATATACCCATACTGACTAGTGCTAAATCTTGAAATAATTTTGCAAATTAAATTCATAAACCTTCCGAGTAATAATACAATTTTAACTATTATCCAACGGATTAAATCGTCTTTCAAGATTTAAAAGTTTTAATTCTTGATATCCTACAGCTGGCAAAAGCAAAGTTTCATAAGAGTTGAAGGCAGCATAACTTTGTTCTCATCGCACACTTGTCTTCATTCAGGAAAATTGATCTAATCTTTTTCATGAAAAAAATTCCAACAATTACAGCTTTCAAAAATTCTCCAGATCGTGGCCGAGGACTAGCACGTGACATGCGTGTACGTTGGGCCCTTGAAGAAGTAAATCATCCTTACAATGTTAAACTTGTAACGTTCGAAGAATTGAAACAACAAGCATACCTTGAACTTCAACCTTTCGGGCAAATTCCAGCCTACCAAGAAGATGACTTAGTCATATTCGAATCTGGAGCTATTGTTTTTCACATTGCTGAAAACCACGCTGGTCTGCTTCCCTCTGAAGCTAATGCTCGTGCACGTGCAATCGCGTGGATGTTTTGTGCACTCAATACAGTAGAAGCACCCATAGTTGAACGTTCATCTTTCTTTCTCTTTGAGCGTGACAAAAGTTGGTACAATGAAAGACTACCGTTATTGGATGAGCGTGTTCACGTTAGATTGAAACAACTTTCTTCTCAGCTAGCTGACAATGACTGGATAGATGGTGAATTCAGTGCTGGAGATCTATTAATGGTTACAGTTTTACGCAGGTTAGGAAGCTCTGGTTTGTTAGAAGATTATCCAAACCTTTGTGACTATATCGCTCGTGCCGAAGCAAGGCCTGCATATCAACGTGCTTTTGCTTCGCAGTTGGCAGTTTATAATGACACATTAAAAAACTGAGACACCAAATCTATACGTAAAGCATAAATTGCATTAAAATTAAGCATGAAATATATTTATCACTTAAAGCCTGAACCCTTCGAAGGCACATCACTTATTCCTTTAAATAGCATGGATAAAAGCTCTTCGCTTTATTCAAAGCACGCACAAAAATATGAAGGCAGAGAAGATCTTATGAATGTCATAATTCCTAAGCTTAATTGTAAATGGAATGATGTCGTTCAATTCTCATCTCTTGATCCACAAATTATTGCCCTGAAGTTAAAGGAATTTCGTCCCGAGCTAAAAATAACGAGAGCAGAGTATTTCAAAATTCCAATCGAAGACATTATTTCTAAACATGAAGCTGTTATTTTCACAAAAAATCCAAATCAGAAAAAAGGTGATTTTTCTATTTCAGATGAGGATATCCAAATACTCAGCGATGAATCATATACTGAATTATCACAAGTTCCAGAGCTGACGATAAACTACTGGATGAATGTTAAGCAAAATGGTGGTCCCTATCTATGGTTTCCCTACATCCCTCATATTTTTGTTAAAGGAATAATTGAGACCGAAAGATTTGAGATTTGCTCACTTACAATCCAGTAATTTATCTCAGCCCATTCGCAAACTCAAAAAGTTGATCGCCAAAGACAGGTACTTAGTCTGCTTACTGAAATGGACAATCTTCTCCTGTCATTTATGCTTAAAATAAAAAAGTGACGATGATAAGAATGGGCATGAAAGGTTTCAAATTTCCTTAAGTAAGTTTATCTTAGCCAGATAAACTAGCATTATAAAAATAATTCTATAAACTAGAATCTAATACTGTTTATAAAAGCGAGATTACTTTGTATTCGAAAATGACTAACACTTCTTCGTGGCGCCTATTTGTTGTAACAATTTTGGGATTTGCCAGCGGATTACCTCTGGCCCTTACAGGTACTGCCATTCAAACCTGGCTTAGTATGGATAATTTAGATATAGCAACGATTGGCTTTTTTAGTTTAGTCGGTGTTCCTTACACATTTAAATTTTTATGGGCGCCTTTAATGGATCGCTTTGAACCTCCTTTTATTGGAAGACGTAGAGGATGGTTAGTTCTCTCTCAATTATCAATTGCTTTAGCCTTGTTTATTATTTCCCAAATTTCTCCAAGCAAAGAAACAGAAGTCTTTGCTTTAGTTGCTGTCCTAATTGCCTTTTTATCTGCTTCACAAGATGTTGTGATTGATGCTTATAGAACTGACATTTTATTGAGCACTGAAAGAGGATTGGGATCATCTCTCAGTGTTTTTGGTTACCGCATGGCCATGATTTTATCCGGTGGAGTTGCCCTGATTTGGGCAGATCCAGTTAATGGAAATGGTATGACTTGGCCTGCAATTTATCGTTTAATGGCCCTGCTTTTTGTCGTTATTGCAGTTATTTCTTTTCTCTTTCTTCCTTCAGTTTCTAAAAATTCCGTAGCTCCAAAAAGTCAGGCCTCTAGAGATTTAATAGGATTTGCAGCAGTCGTTATTGCTGTTGTCATTGGTTATCAAGTGACGACCAGACTTTTTACTCCCTGGATGGATCATCTCTTCAATGGAGCCGCAGACCCTAATCAAAAAAAATGGGCCGACCTATGCTCACTTCTACTAGGAATCGCCTTTACTCTACCGTTAGCTTGGTGGGCATCACAAAAAGCTAAGTTTGAAACATTAAACACCTCTTTGCAAAACTACTTTAGCATGAAAGGTGCTACTCAATTTTTGCTTATGATTATTTTATATAAACTGGGAGATGCTTTTGCGGGATCATTACTCACACCTTTTTTATTAAAGGGAGCTCACTTTGCTCAAGCAGAAATTGGAGTTGTTAACAAAGTCATCGGTATCTGGCTTACCATCGTCGGAGCTCTTCTTGGTGGTGCAGTGATGATTCGCTGGGGACTCTACCGCTCACTTCTACTCTTCGGTATTTTACAAATGCTATCAAACTTGGGATTTTGGCTGATCGCGATTAAAGGACAAGGGGCCTGGGGAAGTTTTACTTTGCCACAATTTGATATCGTGATTATTACTTTAAAAGAAGCAACAAACGTTGATATTCTTTTATTATCTGCCATCGGTTTTGAAAACATCACGGGAGGAATGGGGACAGCTGCTTTTGTTGCCTTCTTAATGTCCCTTTGTAATCAAAAATTCACAGCGACTCAATATGCTCTT
>JBEIPV010000095.1:0-11297 GCA_040376855.1 Bacteriovorax sp. | reverse complement strand
TCAGTGATTTTTACAGGAGTTGCAATTTTTAAATTTAAAACTTTATCCTGCACGATCTCTGCTGGATCAACCACTCTGTAAAGTGACCAAACAGATCTTGAAGGAGAGACTTTTTCGGCCACTCCACGAGCAACGACACCGGCCGTGATAAAAAATTTAGCATGGTCACCCACCACTAATCCATCTTCTCCACCGCGATTGATAAGAACAGTTTTTTGAGTAGAAGAAACTTTTAGAAAGCGAAGAGTTAACTTCTCATCTATTTCTAGTGCGTGAAGATTTGGTATATTAAACGCAAATACCGCGGGTAAAATAAAATAAAGCGATCTTTTCATCTTCGAAAATCTCCTAGAAAAACACACTCATGCCTAGAGTATATTTTAAATCGTTGACCGAAATTTTGCTATTAATATCATCTTCAAGGCGGTCAATTACTGATAAATTTTTAATATCGAGGTTGATCCCGAAGTTCACACTGGCCCCAACGTTCACAGTGTCTTCATTCAGGTCACCGGTTCTGAAGCGGTACTTGGTCATCACTTGCAATGCTGGCAAGGTTAATGCCTGATAAGAATACTCTTTTGAAAGATCCGGCGAAAAAACACTCGCCGATCCATTCTTAATCCCGATTCCGGCCAGATAGATAAATGAATTCAGAGTCAGAGGATTATTGATAAAATAATAGTTCATATAGGCCCCGTAAGCTGTTTCTTCAGAGCGGGCATTAAAAATTCCGGTGTCGTATTCAGTGACACCTTTTTCAAACATAAATTGCAATGACCATTGTTTCAGATTGGGAGATGTTCTCGATAAATGCAGGTCGTATGAAATCCCTAAATTGTACCCGCGCCCCTGATAATTCGGGTCATCAGTATTTCCATGGGCCATCAGTGCATTCGAGTAATGAATGATAATCTCATGTCCATCAAGTTCATTTAAAGCAAGCTCTCTTCTTCTGGCCTCTTTTTCCATTCCGGTCTTGATGAAATAGCGTCTCAGTGAAGCGTCATCCATGTCAGATGACCACTGGTCTCCATCGCGGTTGATTTTGGCCAGTGCCATTGGACTCACTTGTTCAGACTCTCGCTTTTGGTATTTGATTTCATCAAATGTTGAGGCCTGTGTTCCCTTTTTATTAAGCTCAGGCATCTCTTTTACTTTTTCAATTTCATTATAAAAACTTTTTACACCGTACTTCATTCCATTGGTCTTTTTCACATAATTGTCTGCCATAGAATCAAAAAGTTTTTTATCTTCTGCTTTTTTAATATCACCTAAGGCCACCTGAGTGTTACCAACAAAATACTTTTGCATCGTCTCATCGCCGTATTCTTCGCTGTAATACTTTCCACCTTTAGTCTTAAAATTTTCATAAGTCGTCACCAGAACATCCGTCTCCGGTGTTAGGTCCTTCATTTCATTTTTTTCAAAAACATCCGGTGAAGGCTCAAAACCTGCTCCAGCTTTAGCAAAACGAGAAGGCACGTTTTCTTTATTTTGATCGAGATAAGAATCGACATCGTCGCCATTACTTTTTGAGAGAACCACATGATGATTTCTAAGCTTTAAGGGTCTTCCTGCTGAAACTTGTCCACTGGTTAAAATAAGAACTTTTGATTTTGATTTAATAACGTCGGGGATATAAATGTTTCTTAGTATCCAGTAAGATTTTCTAGGAAAACTCTTAACCAGCTCACCTTCGGCCACTAAAAAAACTTTAGGGAACTCTTTTGGGCCTTTTTGAATATAGAATCTGGCAAAAGTTCCTTCTTCGAACTTCTCCAGCATCCCGCGGTCAATAACCAAGCTTTTACCAGAGGTTGAAATGTCTTCGAGGTTCACTTCCTCGAGGGCGACGGCCGAAGCTTTCCCCATAAAAGCGCTGATAAACAAAAGTGTCGTTATAATTGCTAATTTATTCATATTAATTAACAGTTTATCACTGATCACGCCCCGCACACATAAGGGAAATCCTTGCTTCAACGCGCTTTTTTAACTATAACTGTAGGTAAATAATTCCCGAATATTGAGGCATCCAATGAGCAAAAAGAAGATTAAAAAAATCTATAAATACGAATGTAACGTAACAGGCGAGCAGTTCAAAACAACTGCAGAAGCACCTTCTCCAGGTGACTTAACGACTGTAAGTGCTTTCTATCAGATGAATCCTGAGCTGGATGACCGCCCGTTGGAAATCAAAGTTAAAATTAAAAACGAAGAAGACAGTGCTGCTGAATTAAAAGCTTCACTATTATCTGAGTAATTTCTTTAGGAATTCATCATGGAAACAAGACAAGTCATCATCGTGGGCTCAGGCCCAGCAGGATACACAGCTGCACTATACGCTTCACGCGCAGGACTTCAGCCTTTAGTTATTGAAGGACATGAGCCTGGTGGACAATTAACAACAACAACTGACGTAGAAAACTTCCCAGGATTTCCTGAAGGAGTTATGGGACCAGAACTAATGGCCCATATGAAAAAACAAACATTGCGTTTTGGAACTGAATATCTTCCGGCAAAAGTAACAGATATCAATTTTTCAAAAAGACCTTTCCACGTTACATGTGACAACGGAAAAGAATTCTTAGCTGAAACAGTGATCATCTCTACTGGTGCTTCGGCAAAATACTTAGGCCTAAAAAACGAAATGGAACTTATCGGTAAAGGTGTTTCAGCATGCGCGACTTGCGATGGATTCTTCTACAGAGGAAGAACTGTTCACGTTGTTGGTGGTGGTGACACTGCTCTTGAAGAAGCAAACTTCCTTACACGTTTCGCAGAAAAAGTTTATCTGATTCACAGAAAAGACCATTTCCGTGCAAGTAAACCAATGCAAGATAGAACATTTAAAAATCCAAAGATCGAAGTTGTTTGGAACACAGAAGTTCAAGAAATTCTTTTCAATGAAACTGGTGTAACAGGATTAAAAGTTATCAATAACCAGACAAAAGAAATCTCAGAGAGAAAAACTGATGGATTCTTTTTAGGAATTGGTCACGAGCCAAATACAAAATTCTTAAAAGGACAAATCACTCTTGATGACCACGGTTATATCAAGACTGAAGGCTTCCACCCTGACACGAATATCCCAGGCGTATTTGCTTGTGGTGACGTTCAGGATCCATACTACCGCCAGGCCATTTCAGCTGCGGGATCAGGATGTCAGGCCGCAATCAGAGCTGAGAGATTTCTTGAAGCTGAACACGACAAAAAGAACGCTTAATTGCTCAAATACTTACGGCCGTCTATTCTTTAGACGGCCTTTTTTTTGCCCTCTTATCTAACTCTCTTAAACTCTTATCCTGTTTTTTGGCCCTCCCCTTGTATAGATAAACTCAATGAAATCTCTACTAAAAATACTTCCGCTGGTGGTACTCCTAAGCGCATCTCAATTGAGAGCGACTCCACACGTGCATTCAAAGAAGTGCTCTCTCTTTGATAGTCTCACTCCAACAACCATGAACATTAGCTATAGCGATTTTTATAACACCAATAAAACTCCAGAAAAATTTGAGCAATTCACCAATCGTATTGTAGGACTTTTTTCTGATACGATTAAAGGCCTTGGTGGAAACATCCAAACAGAATTTTTATGGGACTCACCTGAACTTAATGCTTACGCTGGAAAAAATGGATCAGAATGGAAGATTGTTTTCCACGGAGCTTTATACAGAGACAAAAGAGTCACTGATGATGGCTTTATCATGACAGTCTGTCACGAGCTTGGTCACTTGCTCGGAGGCGCTCCTTTTAAACTAGGTCAGGAAACCTCAGCAGAAGGGCAAGCAGACTTCTGGGCCGCTACTGTTTGTGCAAAAAAGTATTTTACTGAATACCCTGAAAACGTCGTCATGAGTAATGGATACGTCAGAGACCAATGTACTAAAAAATACGACAACGATCTTACTGCTCAAAAAATATGTTATCGAACAACGATGGCCGGATACTCGCTAGCGACATTTTTAGGATTACAAACTCAAGGGAAACAACCGCGCTTTGAAACTCCTGATAAACATGTTCTCGATGTCACCGATCAGCTTCACCCGCTTTCTCAATGTAGGCTGGATACATTTTTAGCTGGTGCCTTATGTGAACTTGAAGATTCCTCATTAACATTCGAACAAAAAATCCTTGGCGATAAACTAACGACTGATTTTAAATGCAGTGAAGCTGTAGAAGGACAACTGACTTTGGTTGATAAAAGACCTAAGTGCTGGTTCAACGAAATTAACAATTCTGTATTTGCAAAATACGAATCAAAAGTAAAGGCCAAAACTCTCTTTGGAGGACTTCAAGGTGGACACATCTACATTGACTACGACAACCACTTACCTGGCGAATATAAAATAAAATTAGAACCTGAAACTTTCAGTGCGGCCTATATTAAAGTGACAACTCCTCCTTATCTGCAAACAATGGCAGCAGCTTCAGGGGTGAATAACCTTCGTTTTGATTACAAATTCCTTCGCACTGGCAAGAAAGATATCAAGCTCAACCTCATCGTTGAATACAAAGGCAAAGTCATCTTAAAAAGAGTCGGGGCCATCAGTTTATCGGTGGATTAGGACGGAGTTCAGACTACTTTACAATCCTTACAGGTTTTATCAACTACCCTAAGTACCTATTTAACTTAAAAAACGACATTAATTATACAAATAGTGAAAATTTTCAACTTTCGGCTTTGACATACATTTTCAATTTTTGGAAGAATAGAACTACGAGAGAGAATGATTCTCAATCGTAAAAAGACGGCGCCCCTATAACAGTGTTAATTACCAAGGAAGGTTAATGAAAGCACTCACACGAATTCCCATTTTCAGTTACAACACAATTGCGACGACTCTGTTAACAGATTCAAAATCACTGGAAATCAAATTCAGAAAAAAATTCATTAACCTTGAAGCTCTCTTTGAGTTCGAGTCTATTCTCGCTTGGTGTGCAAGTCATCCTGAAGTGCAGTCTCTTTACATCACAGTGTACGGCGATCATTTCATACAGGGAATTGACCCTGAAGAATTAAAAACTCTTTCGGAAGATAAGCTGAAAAAAATTCTTAATAAACTTGCAACGATTTCTCAATCCATCTTCTGCCTTCCTCAGACAGTAATCATGGATTTAAAAACAAGTGCGCGCGGTATTGGTCTTGAGCTGGCCCTTGCTGCTGATATCAGAATGGCCAAAGATGAAGCTGTCTTCGCTTTTGATCATCTGACTCACGGACTGACTCCAACTTGTGGTGTGTTCTCTTTTCTTGCTCCTTATATTAATCAAAATGTCATGAGATCTCTTCTATTATCAGGAAGCGAATTCAATGTGACGACCATGAATATGTTAGGTGGATACTGTGATACAACGGCCGTTGCCGGAAATCTCATGAAGCAAATTTTTGCTCAGGCACCAGTGGCCCGCATGCAGGCAAAACGTGGAATCCTGAGTGACAACTTCACTCATGACGTTAATCCAAAAATCGAAGTAGAAAGAAAAATTTTCAATGCAACTGCGGCGACATCTGACTACACTCAGACCAATCCGTTTATGTCTCACACAGAATTTAAAGAGAAGTTGCAACAAGAAGGATAATGAATCATTTTCATGTGCCGAGAGGACGTTTATTCTTTGATAAACCCTCCAACTCCTCTCGGTGCATGTTTTTTAAAAGCTAAGTAATAACCTGATTTCATGAGCAGATAAAACCTGCTTCACTTTTTGGAAGTCACGGGTAATCCCCATCAGAAACCCTCCACCACCAGCGCCACATAATTTTAAGAAATAGTCGTCAGTGTTAATCCCCTCGATCCAAAGATCGCGGTAGAGTTTTGGGATCATCGGAGAGAGATGCTCAAATTGGAACTCTGAAAGCTTTTTGAAATTCCCTAAAAGAGAGGCCGTATCTGCTTTCAGAAAGTTTTGAATACAATCGTTTGTTATCGGTTTTAATTCCGACTCACAAACTTCATCAAATTTATCGTTGGTCACTTTTTCTAAAAATAAATTCACTAACGGCTCTGTCTTTCTCGAGCGTTTAGTATTTAAAAGAAAAATTCCGCCTTTGCCTTTTGGAAAAGATGGAATGGTCACAGGGCCTAATTCATTTTTACTTTTGATCAGAATAGGTGAATTCAAATAACTAATAAGTGGATCAACTCCAGAGCTTGCGCCGTGAAAATGAGACTCTAATTGAGCAAAGATTTTTTTAAGCTTACCGATATCTAGGTTAGTGTGATTTTCCTGCTCATAACGGTCAAAAACGGCCGCAACAAGGGCACCTGAACTTCCGACACCGTATCCTTGTGGGATAGTCGAATCAAAATACAGGCCTTGGGAAATATCAAATTCAAAAGAAGTGATATCGAACTGGTAAGTTAATTGGTTATTGTCGATCAACTGTTTAATAAAAAGCGAAAACGCTTTTAACTCAGGATCAATCACGGCCGTATTGTCTCTTCTGAAAGTTAATTTACCATCGAACAATGTATAGGGAATACAAAGCCCCATCGAATGTTGAATAACACTGTACTCACCAAACAGAAGAACTTTTGAATAGAACTTTTTATCAATTGTACCGGCCATTAATTCTTAATCCTTTAAACGTACGGGCCCATCACCGACTTCATCGTGGATGATTGTAAAACGGCCAAATTCAGATGCCAGCCAGTTCTGCACAGTTGTTTTATGAGCAGCTGGGTAAAGCAGGTGGATGTTTGGGCCGGCGTCGATTGTAAAACAAACCGGAATCTTTTGAACATTCCTAAATTCTTTTATTTTTTCAATTAACATCAGAGAATCTGGTTTCAATAAAATATAACTAGGAACAGATGTCATCATCATCGAGTGAAGCATCAATGCTTCCTCTTCAACAACTTCAATAAAGGTTTCTAAATCTCCGACACTCATTGCTTTCATCAATCGCGCTAAATTAAAGCGGGCCCTTTCATAACGGACTTCTTTGAATGGATGATTTTCCATTAAAGCGTGCCCTGCCCTGCTCGATACAGATTTTTCACCGGCATCAACGATAATAATTGAATCGCAGTAATCATGGAAAATAGGGGCCACATCTTTTTTGTCTACCGGACGTGCAAAAAGATTGCTTGAGTCAGAAATAGAATCGATTTCTCCCCACGTTGCCAGCATTGGATATACGGATCTGGCCGCTGAGCCTGAGGCCTGGCGGGAAAGATCTGAGGCCTCTTTGAAAAAGTCTTCAGAAGGCGCCTTATGACCTGTGATCTGCTCATCCAAAGATAACATCGCCAGGTTTAAGGCCGACATCGACGAGGCCGAAGAAGCAATTCCTGACGAATGTGGAAATGTATTCACTGAATGCATGATTAAGTGAAAATGCATAATCCAAGGAAAGCGCTCAACTTGAGTGCTTAAGTATTTTACGATTTTTGTTTTAAATTTTTCATTGAGTTCATTTTCAAAATAAAAATCAACATTAAGCTCTTTCGTGAATGATGGTTCAGCAATAATCGACAATGTTGAAAGTGATTTCGAAAGTGTGAAACTAACTGACGGGTTGGCCGGGATTTGTACCGGGTACTTGCCCCAGTATTTTACCAGGGCGATATTTGAAGGCGAACTCCAAGAAGCTTTAAACGTGTTCAAAATAATTCCTAGTGAAGCAAATGGTTAGAAAATCCCATTTTAACTGTATCTTTAGATTGGGCCTCAATCGGATCAGAGATAAGATCGTTGTATCTATAAACTGTGTCTAGCCCTTTCCCGCCAAAATATGATCTGACGAAGTCAAAATCATTTTCTGTCGCGACCATAACAAAGTCTCCACCCCATGCTCCAAGAGACTTTACCGCTCCAGGAAAATCAGGGAATAGAAGTTCTTTTACGGTCTGCATATCAAGAGTCTGACCGATGATTTCTTCGTGAGAAACAATCAGTGACTGGAATTGTTTTAATGTCTGCGCGTTTAAAAACTCCTGAGTCAGCTCAGTAATTTTTGCCAGCATAGAAGGATCAATCGGTCTCTTCTTTTGGTATTCTTTCACAGCTTCACGAGAGTTTTGTTTTTTCCCAAGGTAGACGAAATAAAGATTATTCTTAAAACTCGGGCTAAAATAAATTGGTGAGAACGACGGCCCGCTTGAAACTTTTTTATAAGCGATGGGCCCATCAGATTGAGCGCACGCAATATCGTATCCTGAGCCACCGATCGTTTTGAATAACAATTCAAATGGCGAAATATAGGCCCACTGAGCGATATTATAAATCAGCGATGAACTGCTTCCCAGTCCCCATGTGATTGGGAAACCAAGGCGTGTCTCAACTTTTACATCGACATTGTCTCTTAAGAAATGAGTGTTTTGCTTTCTTACTTGTTGAAGCATCTTTTGAATAAAAAGTGCCTCTTCAGAAGGATTTTCATCCAGACATTTGAAGTGCCAGAATTCGAAATGAGAATCGAACCAAATGTTTCCATTTACATCATACGACTGCCAGTGAAGAGTCGGTGAAAATGAAGGCGAATATTTTACAGACAATGACTGTCCGACTTTTGTTGGAAGTGCTAATGCCAGGGCACCATCTAAAACGAAGTACTCGCCAGTCATTAAAAGTTTGCCATGGCCGAAGTAGTACTGATCTTTTTCAGGACAAGACTTTTTAAGTTCGTTGTTGATCTGGCCTAAGTTAATTTGATTCATCTTTTTCCTTAAACGTAGTTTCTTAAAGTCGCAATATACTCTCTGACTGATTTGAAAGAGATCACTTCATTTTCAAAATGAACTTTTGCTCTTTCGACTTCTGCTGAATTGGCCTCAAGATGATTTAGGATATTCATCAAGTGCATTTTCATATGCCCTTTTTGAATTCCTGAAGTCACTAGAGAGCGGACAGCTCCAAAATTCTGTGCCAGACCGATGGTTGCAATAATTTGCATAAGCTCTTCAGCTCCCGGTCTGCCTAACATATCAAGAGAGAGTTTTGCCATCGGGTGAAGAGACGTTAATCCTCCCACTGATCCGATTGCTAAAGGTATCTCTAAACTAAACTTAAAAATTCCATCAACCACAGAAGCTTCGCTTAGCCCTCTGTATTGTCCGTCGCGAGCAGCATAAGCATGCCCACAAGCTTCGACTGCACGGAAGTCATTACCTGTCGCTAAAACGACAGCGTCGATTCCATTAAAAATTCCTTTATTGTGAGTTGTTGCTCTTGTGACATCGACTCTTGAAATGCGAACAGCACGTGTGAATTTTTCAGCAAATTCCATCGCTGACATTCCAAGGCCCGCTTCTTCCAGGTCGATCACACGGCATTCAACCGAGCTTCTTACACGGCACTCTGGAGTGTAGTTTGATAAAATCGCCATCACCACCTGAAGCTCTTTTTCAGCATCAGTGAAGTTCTCAGCGTTCATCACCATTTGTTTCCATGTTGAACCAAATGTTTCTAAAATTGAATTGATGAAGTTGGCCCCCATCGCATCTCTAGTATCGAACTCACCTAGTAATTGGTAATAACCAGGCTCATCTTTTGTTCTATCCACTAAGCGCAGGTCTAAAATCCCTCCGCCACGTTTCTCCATATTGGCCGTGATGCCTTTTACACTTTCAATCAACTCAGCTTTTTTAGAGTTGAATAAATTTTGAAGTTTTGATTTGTCACCGTTCCAGATGAAGTGCACCTGACCAACTTTTTTCATTCCCAGGATTTCAGTTTTAAATCCACCGCGAGTCAGCCAGAAGTTAGAAGCTTTCGCAGAAGCTGCAACAACTGAGCTCTCTTCAATAACCATCGGAACGCAGTAAAGGTTTCCGTTGATTAGAACGTTGGGAACAACTCCCAATGGAAGAATAAAGTTTGTTAATGTATTTTCTGAAAATTCATCAATTGTTTTTTGGATGTTTTCATCAGCGTGCCAGAATTTCTTCAGCATCACTCTGGCCGTTTCTGTATTTGAAAAATAGTTCTCAACTAAGAAATCAATTTTTTCAAGTTTACTTAGCTTAGAAAATCCCTTGATCGGAAGTTTCGGCATCGTAATGGGTGTTTTCGAAGAAGGTGATGTATCCAGGTTTGTTTGGTTATTCATAGGACCTCCGAATTTTTCACAGTCAGAAATGCACGTGACATTTTTAGTCCTTCAATCTGAGCGGCCGTGAAGGCGTGAAGCTCTTCATAGTTTTCAGAACGAGATAAAAAGTTTTTTGCTTGCCCGATGATTGAAGAAAAATTCAATTGCTCTTGCAGGTAAAAACCATCGAGAAAATTCTCAATGCCACCTGAGATGATAATTTGTTTTTCGATATATTTAGGATTAGCGCTTAGAAGATTATTTAAGAAGCCAATCATTTCCAGCGAAGTGTGCCCCACTCTTGAAAGGGACTCGATCTCTTTTACGTCAACGCCTTTTGATCTTAGTAACTCCAGCTTTGAGAAGTTTGTCCCCCCAAAGCTTGCTAGCTCAATAGCATGAATAGGCAGGTCCAGAAGTGCCTTAAGACTTTTTGGTCCCATTCCCTGTCCGACTTCTTTCACAATAATTTTTTTATCAGAGTGAGCAAAGGCCGCACAAAGTTTTGTAATCGTCTCAAGTGGACTGTAAAGGAACTTATCTCCTTCAGGTTGAAACCATTCCTGAAGAGGATTTACATGGACGATTAATCCATCTGTATCAAGTCGATTCATTAAATCGAAAATTTTATTTGTTTCGCCGTCGATCACTAATGTTTCTAGTTGAGCAATTCCCAGGTTAGCAAAAAATGGAAGTTCAGAACCCAGAATAGGACGAAGATTAAAGTCTTCGAAGTATTGATCAGATTCTAGAAGTGCACGGCATGAACCTAATCCCATTCCTAAAGAAAACTCACGACAAGCGCGAGCAAGATTTTGATTGATGTGACGAGCTTCACCTACTCCACCTGTCATGCTTGAAATCCAAAATGGCGCTGCCATTTTTTTTCCTAAGAAATTTGTCGAGATGTCTGAATCGGAGTTTGGATGTGCAGATAAAATAGGTTCGTAGTAAAAACGCGAATCCACCTCGGCCCTTACGGTCTGTGACTTTTGAGTGAGTTCAATATGATCTCTTTTTCTCGTTTCTTGCATAGAGTCTTTTTGTATCACGCCCATCTTTAAACGTCATGTCTTTTTAATATGATATCTATTTAATATTACTCAGAAACTATAACGACAAACTCGCGTTTGAAGTCGTTTATTACACTTAAAAGCTCTTTGGGCGTTCCTCGCCTTAATTCTTCAGTCTCAGTGTTTAAATCCATCGCCACAAAAAGCTTCTTTTTTGAAGATCCCCAAGCGGCCTGGAATTCTTC
>JBEIPV010000016.1:0-39738 GCA_040376855.1 Bacteriovorax sp. | reverse complement strand
TTACAGTAAGTCATAATCAGCTTTGCCTGAGCTCTCGTAATCCCAACATAACAAAGCCTGCGCTCTTCAGAGATATCCTCTCCTTGAGTGATAGTCTTTTTATGTGGCAGAGTCTCTTCTTCAACGCCAACTAAGAAAACCGTATCAAACTCCAGTCCCTTTGAAGAATGGAGAGTCATAAGTGTCACTTCATTCTTACGAACGTCGTGGTCTTCGCCATCATTTAATTCCTCTTTATCCTGAGAGTCCTGAAGAAGTAGTCTTTCACAGAATGTTTTTAAATCAGCATTCTCTTTATAGTAGTTCGTAAAACGCTCACTCGACTCGATAAAGTACATGACGTCTTTTCTTCTGCGCTCAACTTGTTTAGCGTTGTCGTATTGTTTGTCGATGAAGTTTAAATAATCAATTTCTTCAATCAGCGTGCTGATGGCCTGAGCAAGTGGGTATGTTTTAAAAACTTGTTTGTATTTTCTAATCAGTTCAACAAATTTCACAATACCAGCAGATCTCTGTGGATCAATGGCCGGGTATTTTTCCAGTGCTTCAAATAACGGAATATTGTCTTCTGCCGATTTCGCCAGGTATTTTTCCAGCGTCACGTTACCAATCCCGCGGTGAGGGATATTTAAAATCCTTCTAATGGCCATCTGATCATTGGGATTTAGGATAACGAACAGGTAGCTCATTAAATCTTTTACTTCTTTTTTATCGTAAAATTTCTGGCCCCCGATAATCGTGTAGGGAACCTGACTCATGCGCAGCTGATCTTCAATCGGCGGAGCTTGGGTGTTGCTTCGGTATAAAATCGCGATGTCGGCAAGGTGGCCGCCGTTACCTTGGTGGCGAACCACTTCTTCAACGATAACTTCCGCCTCGTGCTCCATATCGGCCATGGCCCATAGAAGAGGGATGTGATCACTTTTTTTCTGTGACCAAAGAGTTTTATCGCGGCGTTTTTTATTTTCTTTAATAACGTGGTTAGCGAGATCTAAAATCGAGCTGACCGAACGATAGTTTTCTTCCAGCTTAACAACTTTGGCGCCAGGAAACGTTTTTTCGAATTCTAAAATATTGGTAATGTCAGCGCCACGGAATCCATAAATAGACTGGTCGTCATCACCTACAACGCAAAGGTTGTTGTGAGTTACTGTTAAGTGGCGGACAAGTTCAAACTGAAGTGTATTCGTATCTTGATACTCATCAATCATGATGTACTGATATTTCTCAGAGTATGCTTTGGCGATATCCGGATTATTGCGAAACAGTTTGAGTGTTAAGAATAAAATGTCATCAAAGTCGATAGCGTTGAAAAATTTTAGTTTTTCTTGGTAGTATCTGTAGGCGTATTCAGTTGCGTGAGAATACGGGTCTTCCGGATTGAAGTGGATTGAATCTGCAAAATCGTCTTCAGTGATACCAGCATTTTTTAGAAAACTGATTTTACTTTGAACGTCTTTTGTATCGAATTTTTTATCAGCGTGATAAAGCTTCAAGGCCTCGCGGACAATGCTGATCTGGTCAGATTGATCATAAATCGAAAAATTTAAATGATATCCGAGTTTATCAATTTCTTTTTTTAGAATGCGTACACCCAGTGAGTGGAAAGTAAGTAGGGCAATTTTACGCGCCTTTCTGGCACCTAAAAGCGTCACAACTCTTTCGCGCATTTCTTTGGCGGCCTTATTAGTAAAGCTTACTCCTAAAATTTGATCACTTGGAAGCCCCAGGTTATCGACCATATTGGCAATTCTATAGGTAAGTGTACGGGTTTTCCCTGAGCCAGCGCCCGCCAGGATAAGGACTGGCCCCTCGACCGTTTCGGCCGCTTCTCGCTGTTTGTCATTTAAACCACTAAGGGAAATCATAGGGAAAAAGAGTACTAAATCCAAGGGAGTCTTGCTATAATTTTTATACTTTAAATTTCTAAAAACTATCGGAGATTCGTTTATGGCGATGAAAAAAAAGTCTGTTAAAAAACCTATAAAAAAGGCTGCGAAACCTGCAGCTAAAAAAACGACAAAGAAAACTGTTAAAAAATCAGCACCTAAAAAGGCAGCGGCAAAAAAAGTTGCGAAAAAAGTTGTAGCAAAAAAAGCTGCACCGAAAGCTACGAAAGCAGCTGCGAAAAAAGTAGTCGTAAAAACTTTAGGATCAGATGCAGAACTACAAGCGTCACTTGTAGAGCTTATCCGTGTAACAAGTGCTGAACTTCCAGATGACGTTCAAAAAGTTATTCTAGAAGCACTAGAGCGCGAAGAAAAAAATACCACTGCAGAATATGCAATGAACATTATCAAAGCAAACATCGATCTTGCTAAGAAAAAATCTCAACCACTTTGTCAGGATACGGGAACAGTTTTATTTTTCGTTTCTCACCCGGTTGGATTTAGCCAGTCAAAATTTACAAAGATGCTTCAAAACGCGGTCGTTGAAGCAACTAAAAAAGGTTACCTTCGCCAGAACTCAGTTGACTCACTTACAGGAGCTAACTCGGGTGTAAACCTAGGACCTGGCCACCCATCAATTCACTACCACGAGCATGCAAGCAATAAGGTTGAAGTCAAACTTATGCTAAAAGGTGGAGGTTGTGAAAACGTTGGTGCCCAATACTCACTTCCAAATACAGCTCTAGGAGCGGGAAGAGATTTAGATGGTGTTCGTAAAGTTATTCTTGATGCTGTTTTTAAAGCTCAAGGTAAAGGATGCGGGCCGGGAGTTCTTGGAGTGACAATCGGTGGAGACCGTGGAGCGGGATACATTGATTCAAAAGAGCAACTTCTAAGAAGACTAGATGATTCAAATTCAATTCCTGCTTTAGCAGAACTAGAAACTGAAATCGTTGAGACTTCTAATAAACTTGGAATCGGGCCTATGGGCTTCGGTGGAAAAACAACTCTACTCGGATGCAAAATCGGAGCACTTAACCGTCTACCGGCATCTTTCTTTGTTTCTATCTCATACATGTGTTGGGCGTATAGAAGACAAGGGATTGAGATTGGATCAAATAACAAAATTAAGAAATGGCTATATTAAGAGGTTGAGATGAAAAAGTTAACTTACCCGTTTTCTCATGAAGCAGTTCGCGAATTAAAAGTAGGAGACATGGTTCTTATTACTGGTAAACTTTTTACCGGAAGAGATGCCGTTCATAAAAGACTGCACGATGGTGTAAAACCACCGGTGGATCTTAGTAATCAAATCATTTACCACTGCGGCCCGGTTATTCTTCAGGATAAAGACTCTGGAAAATACACTGTAACAGCAGCAGGTCCAACAACATCAATCCGCGAGGAACCATACCAAGCTGACGTTATGAAAGACTACGGCATCGTAGGAGTTATCGGTAAAGGCGGAATGGGGCCAAAAACTCTTGCTGGTTGTAAAGAATACGGATGCGTTTATTTTCACGCTATCGGTGGAGCTGCTCAGGTTTTAGCTGAGAAAATTGACTCTGTTGATAATGTTCACTGGCTAGACCTTGGATCTCCAGAAGCGATCTGGGAATTATCAGTTACTGAGTTTCCTGTTGTCGTGACAATGGATGCTCATGGAAATTCATTACATGCTAAAGTTGAAGAGTCTTCAGCTGCTGCACTTAAATCGGTATTGTAATTATGAATACAAGTTTGTGGACACCATCACCTGATAGAATAAAATATTCAGAAATGACTGCTTTTATGCAGACAATGAATCGTGAACACAAACTTACGATGGAGAGTTACCAAGACCTTCATCAATTTTCGATTGCAAAAAAAGATGAATTCTGGAAATCGCTGATTAACTATTTTGGCGTTGATTACAGAGGAAGCCTTAATCCGGTTTTATTAGAAGAAGGATTTGATAACTACACTTGGTTTTCAAATGTTCAGTTAAACTTTGCCGAGAATTTATTGAAGAAAGGGCGTGATGGCGACATCGCTCTTAATTTTCAACATGAATCGGGAATGTCTAAAAAAGTATCTTACAAAAATTTACGTACAGAAGTTAAATCTCTTCAGACATACTTAAAAAAGAATATGTCTGAAGGGGACGTTCTTGCGGCCTATATGCCCAATATCCCTGAGACTGTTGTTTCAATGCTGGCGGCAACTTCCTTTGGTGGAGTTTTTACTTCAACAAGTTGTGATTTTGGTATTGAAGGTGTCTTAGATCGTTTCGGACAGTCAAAACCAAAAATCCTGGTGGCCGCTGTAAGTTACGAATACGGAAAAAAGCATTTTGATCTGACTGAAAAATTATTGGAAATTGAAAAACGCATTCCATCGCTGGAAAAAATTATTTTAGTGGATTTCCTAGAGAAAGGTTACGACATTTCTAAATTCACCAAAGCAGTTGATTACAAAACAATCATTCAAGATCACCAGACAAATGATCAGATTGAATTTACCAAAGTTCCTTTTGCTCATCCGGTTTATATTATGTATTCGTCGGGAACGACGGGGAAGCCGAAGTGTATTGTTCACTCTCAAGGTGGAACACTTATTCAGTTGATTAAAGAGCATGGTTTGCATTGTGATTTAAAACAACACAAGACGACTTTCTTTTTTACGACATGTGGATGGATGATGTGGAACTGGTTAGTGGCCGGTCTTTATTTTGGATCTACTGTTGTTTTATATGAAGGGTCTCCGGCAGAGCCTTCTCCTGAGTACTTCTTCAACATGATTGAGCGCGAAGGGATTCATATTTTTGGAACATCTCCAAAATTTTTAAAAGCACTGGAAGATACCGGAGCTAAATTTTCAAAATACCCGACACTGGAGACGATTCTTTCGACCGGGTCTCCGTTGCTGCCAGAGCAGTTTGATTTCGTTTACAATCACATTAAAAAAGATGTTTTACTTGGAAGCATTTCAGGTGGAACAGATATTGTTTCGTGTTTTATGCTCGCTTGTCCCATTCTTCCTGTTTACAAGGGAGAAATCCAATGCCGAGGACTTGGACTTGATGTTCAGGCATTAGATGACCATGGAAAAAGTGTCGTAGGAGTTGAGGGCGAGCTGGTTTGTGCTCAAACATTTCCCAGCAGACCGATCTATTTTTTAAACGATGAAGAGAAAACAAAAATTAAGGCAGCTTACTTTGATCAGACTCCTGGAGTCTGGACTCATGGAGACTTTGTAAAAGTCACTGAGCACGGTGGAGTGATTGTTTACGGAAGATCAGATGCCACGCTTAATCCAGGTGGAGTGAGAATTGGTACAGCTGAAATTTACCGTCAAACGGAAGGACTAAATTACATCCTGGATTCAATTTGCGTTGGAAGACCCAATGATGGTGATGTGGATGTGATCTTGTTTGTGAAATTAAAAGATAAAGAAGAGTTGGGAATGGATCGTAAGAAGCAGATTAAAGATCTGATCAAAAAGAATACGACACCCAGACATGTTCCCCGCGAAATCATCGTGGTAAAAGATATCCCATACACTCGTTCTGGAAAAAAAGTAGAACTAGCAATTGCCAGAATTCTTTCAGGGAAGCCGGTGACAAATGTCGAGGCCCTGGCCAACCCAGAATCACTTGATGAGTATTATCAATATAAAGGTTAGGTTTTAACGGAAGATCTTAGCGCGCATCTCTTTAATGATTTCTGCACTAGGCTCTTCCTTGTACTTCTTGCGGTAGTTATCCAGCATGCGTTCAAGCTGTTCTTCTTTTAGGTCCAGATCACTTTTATCTGCAGGTGTATTGAAGTCTAAGATTTTATCAGAAAGCTCTTTAAAGAATTCTATAAATTTAGCACTGTCTTCATCCTGTCCCTCACCAGTTTTAGGGTTTAATGAAGCATTGTATTTTTCAAAGTAAAAATAAAACCCAATAGAGAAGGCGATAGGTTTATAAACTTTTCTGAAGCGCTCATAGTGATCGATCATGTTTTGCTTTTGTAAGTGAGCAATCAATTCCTGATCGTGGGCCTCAAGACCGTTGATCATAATTTTTTCCAGCAATTCATCCGGTATATTAACTTTTTCAAACCATGGAAGATCGTAAGGCATGGCCAGGTACTTCCATACTTTGTGATGGAAAAATCTTTTTACATTATATTTTCCACGCTCAAGATTGGTGTAAGAGCTCTTTTCAGGAATACGCTCAACCATTCCTTTTAATCCCATCAGTAAAATGTCTTCCTGAACCATTCTCATCAGTCTGGCATTCATTCTTGCCGTTTTATTGCTGGTGAAATAGTCCATCAAAGTAATAGGTGGCCCTTTTAAGATGATCATTAAATCGGCCGCAAAGTTATGCAGATCATTGCGGGTTAGTTTTGAAGTCATATCAAAACTTTTCATATGACTTTGAAGTTTTCTCAATTTGTATAAATTAAGTCGTTGAGCTTCTTCAGTGAGACTTTTTTCTGCGTAAAGCGGTGTCGGGATTAAGCGCATATTGATGACTTCAATCAACGCCATTTTTTGTTCGATACTTACCGGATTGAGGTTAGAGAACTCGGCATTGCTGTCCTTATAAATTTCCATCCAGCGGAAGTATTCCTGGTCATTAAAACTTTCAAAGTCGTGAGGTCCCATGACTTTGTTCCAGATATTGTTTTTCAATTTAAAGAGCTTTTCTGTTTGAAGATTGGCCGCAGCTTTTTTCTGGCGTATTTCTTCCTGTACAGATGGAGCAATGATTTCGTTTACGATGCTGTTGCAGTCGCTGGCAATCGAGCGCTCAGGAGCGCGTGCCGATTGCAAATTCTTATTGGACCAAAGTCCAAAAAGACTTAGGGCCATGATAACGAATATATAAGGCGAATATGTTTTTATGAGCGTACTCCGATATAAATTCTTATCGGAGTATTATAGTCGGAAACTTAGGTCTATTTACAAAATTGTTTTGCCTTTAAATTATAAGAAGGTACGCAGTAGTCTAACCAGATTCCGCTATCATAGGTCGAATAGGCGTAAAACCAGCTGATATAGTCATTCTGAGAGGTTAAATAGCTCTTGCTCGCCAGAACGTCAGGGATAACTCCATTAATCGAAAAACACCATCCATAGGCGCGCATTTTAGTGTCTGATAGGACTTCCATAGCGTCCAGTCCCATCGGTGAGTTGGCAATCATCGCCATCCCTTCTTCTGAGCCAACAAAAGGGATGTTGTGGGCCTCAAAGATATCAACGCTGATTTTTCCCACGCTCTCTGAGATGTCTGTGATGAATGTTCCAGCGTGTTGAGGTTTTTTAGAGCATGCTCCGATGACATCGAAATAAACGGCATGAACTGACAGAGAACACATCATAACAGCTAGAGATAACAACGTTTTCATGATTTTTGACTTTCCTTTTTTGTCGCACAGAGGATAATGAAAGTTAATTAGTACTGTTAAGGTCTAAAATCAAGGAGGATCTATGAAAGCTTATAAAAAATTTAAAATCACGGGACTGATCTTAGGTCTTTTCTTAATGGTGAACACGGCATCAGCAGCTTTATTAATCGAGCCGCATTTAGGATACAACTTAGGAACTTCAGGTGACAGTGAAAGTTACAGCGGTGGGCAGTTTGGTATGCGCCTGGGATACCAGCAACTAGGTCTGATGGCCGGTCTGGATTTCACAAGATCTAATTTTGATATGGATGTAACAACTAATGGCAGCACTACAAAACATGATTTTGAAAGAAACGAATTTGGTGTGTTCGTAGGATACAATTTTCCGATTTTTATCCGCGCATGGGCCGCTTACTATTTTGGAAATACAACTAAAGACACAACGGCGAGCTCTGAGTTCACAGGGAATACAAAAGAGCTAGGAGTGGGGTTCACTGCACTTCCATTTTTAAGTGTTAACTTAATGTACCGTATGGTTGATTTGAATGAGTATGAAAACGCTGCTGGAGCGAAATCTGACGTTGATACTTCAAATCAGGAATTCGTTGTTGGTATCAGTTTACCGATTACTTTGTAATTATACCGCTATCATTTGTTGAGGGGAGGATCAGTCCTCCTCTTTTTGGTCTGATGTGTTCGTGAATGGTTCTGTCCCATGTTTCAACAACAGAGCCTGTTTCTGAATCTACCAATGCTTTAAAACTACTGCGGTTGCCATCTTTTTGTAAATAGGTCACTGTCACTTGTTCAAGGTAGCGTCCGATACCATTGACGATTTTAATAACTGGAACTTCTTCTTTCACCATGAGTTTTGTGTCGGCAGGCTGAAACCTCATAAGATCATTACCCATGATGTCTTTCCATTCTGGATTAACTGAATTGGCCATTTGCAGATCGCTGTTTTCATCTTCATATTTCTTATTAAGATCGCCCATGATAATGCGATTGTTTCTAACCATGAAGCCTTGATAAGGATTTACACTGGCGATGGTTCTTTGTACTTTCTCGGCCGGAGGAGGAGTAGGGATTTTCGCAGCTAAAAATTCATCCTGAGTCGTTTTGTGAGAATCGACTACAGAGTTATTTTTTTTCACAAATGTTTTCCACTGCGCTTTTACCTGAACCATATTTTTAGAACGTTCATTCTTAGTATAAAACGTTATACCAAGAGCAACTGTTATGGATAAAATAAATAGAATCGTCTTTTTCATCTACTCTCTATAAATAGCTATTACTAATCTGTAATAGGAATTTGAAGGTGAATAATTTTGTACGGTTTCGCACCATTGTATTCAACATCTTTAAAGTCGTTGTTTGCAGCTGTACCATCATGAAAACAGTCTTCGCAGTTGGTAAAGCGAACTCTCATTCGGCAATTTACGACTGTTCCTGGAGGAATACTTTTTGAAACTTCAAATAATAAAACATTCCCCCAATCCAGACTGTAGGCCTTACCAGTTGTTGGATTGGCCATGGTTTGTCCCCATGTCGATTTAGGATTGATTTTTGAGTAGTGTGCTTTATCTGCACCTCTGATTGCTCTGATAAAACAGTCTTTATCATTTGTTTTATCCAGACATGAATTGCTATCAATCGCTACTTTGGTTTTGAATTCACTTTGTGAAATCCATCTTGTTGCAGTTGAGTCGTTGTGTTGAATAAAACACACTGGAGCAAAGTCACCAGTTGTTGCTGGAACTCCTGCCAGCGAAGGTGTACCTGGAGTGGCGCCGATAAGAGCACAGTTGGCAGCATTTGATCCGCCCTCTGTATCTAATGGCCATGAATCAAATACACATGGACGGTTGAGGTTGGCCTGATCGGCGTGATCCCAATCGTTGGCAAGAATTTCAATTCCACCCATTGGAGAGTTTGAATTGTTATAGAGGTTAAGTGCGATGGCCACAACTTCACCCGGGCTTACTTTACTGTTGTTGTTATTAAACCCTAAATCACTTGGAGTTTGCGCTGAAAGAGTTCCGATAATACCGGCCGTTTGAAGCTGAGTGATTCCCGCTGCAATTTGAACTCTGTTATCGATAACGTAAGCAGAACTTGCTCCAGTTGCCGGGTCAAGAATCAAATTACTTTTTGAAATAAGCACCGACTTCTTTCTGTTGGCCGTCGTAACAGGCGTATTGGCATTGATTGTAAGTGTGACAGGATTTAAAAGTCCTGTAAGGTTTCTATGTTGATTGTATGTCTTAAACAATAGAAGCCCATAACTATCAAGGAGAGACTCGATATTATCGCGAGTGTAAAAACTTCCGTTGCAACGATTGAGCGCTGGATTTCCGACTGTATTTAATAAGTTTTTAGCAATCGTTTGAGAAAAAGATCTGTAGGTAATAGGGTTGATAGTGCTAAACCATAAATATGAATTTGAATTCGTTGTATTCATATTCACTTTCCCGGCCTGACCGTACTTTTGTGTTCCTGTCGTTGAAAGGTCACCAAGTTCCGCCATGGACTCACTTAAGATGTTCATAACAAATTCACGGGCCTCAGGATTTGTCATTGAGCATTTTGATTCCAGGTCTTGTGTCAGTGCCACAAGGTAGTGGGAGATGATCATTCCCGACATGTGGATATCTTCTACTGGCTCTGTCGCATAGTTTGGATCGTAGTTAATATATTGTGGGTAACTTAATCGTCCGTCATCATCAGCAGAAATTCCTGGCGCATGAATCGTATCACTTTCACTCAATGGTCTTGAGCCATTCAGGTGTCCAGCTGCCCATTCACCCCAGTGAGTACGTCCATTGACATAATAACTATAGAAATCAGATAGACCTTCACCGATAGCACCTGCTTCGTTGTAAAGGTTATTACTCATTTGAACTTTCATCGGTTGATTAGTATTTCTAAGATTTAACTGCAGCCTTTGCATAAAGTGGCCAGCTTCATGATAAATAATTGTACTATCATGGGCCCAGCGAAGTGCCTTGTTAGCTCCGGTATATCCAAAGCACAGTGATTCTGTGGCCTGGTCATAATAAGCGTTATTGGCCACATCACAATTTGAAAAGGCCAATAGCATTTGTGAATTTAATGTAAATGATCCATCTGGCTTTCTCAGCGAAAATGGAATGGCCGTATCATAAAGTGGGATAGAGAATGCATCATAGGCCGATGCTATACTTAAATTGATATTGGCAAAAAACTGATCAAACATTTTATTCATGTGATAGAAAGTATTAACCTGCAAAAACTCGTCTGATGAGGCCCTAAAGCTCCATTTTCCATCAGTCGTTTGAAGCGCAGAAACAGACTCTCTTGTATCACGTACTTCAAAACAATAGGTCAGCCCAAAACAATTTGGATTGGCCTGTAAAAATGAATTGCTGGTAATGGTAACTGCAGATCCTAAAAGTCTATTAAGATCGTAATTCAAATCCAGGTCCGCTTTATTTGAAAGGATAATAGGGTTGTCTTTTAAAACCCTTCCTTGTGTAACACCAACAGTTGTTGATCCAGAGGTCGCGTTTGCATTAACCCTGCTGCGAACACTTGTACCTGCAGTAGGCACGCAAGACGCAAGCATCCCTGACACTACAACCAGTGCTAAAGTTTTTTGTATAATTAAATGTAAACCCCTTTTTGAATTCCCCATCAGTATCCTAAAAAAACGCTACTACTTTGTTGTCCCCAAAATCGCTTTGTCGAAACTTTCCAGCAGAGTAGCTCCCCAGTTTTTAACAGTATTCGTATTGCTGGCCTGAGCATCACAAGTCCCATCAACTTGTTCACCCAGGCGGCTTAACTCGGCCACTTTAGCTTCTTCTTTTGTTGGAGCAGGTCTAATTAAAGAGGCAAGTGCTTCGTTCAATTTCGTCTTTTCACTCGAACTAGCTTTTGCTTCACTCATTTTTTTCTGCTCGTCTTTTATAGCGGCGACTTCCTTGGTGATTTGATTTCTTTCTGTTTCAGATGTGGCCTTTGTTAGTCTGCCCTCAGTTTCAGTCAGTTTATCACTTAGTTTTTTTGCAGCTTCATCGGACTTTTCTTTTGAATCTGAGCTGTCGTCGCTCGTTTTATTAATAGGTGCAAGTTGCTCACAAAGAGATTTATTGTCATCTTTTCTAAGGTTCATCATGTTGGTAAAGAACGCCTGAGAGTACTCATCTAGATCATCGAGTTTTTTGTCGATATCTTGTAAGGAAACGGCATC
Source organism: Bacteriovorax sp. (assembly GCA_040376855.1). GTDB lineage: Bacteria > Bdellovibrionota > Bacteriovoracia > Bacteriovoracales > Bacteriovoracaceae > Bacteriovorax. Next base: position 28,234 of record JBEIPV010000016.1, on the reverse strand, counting down.
TTTTAAAAGTTCTCTATCTTCATTTGAAAGTTTTTCGCGGGCAGCGGCGATGAATGCCTTATCGTCATTCATTCCGTCTTGTCCCTTACATAGAGAATTGAAACTAACTTTTTTAGAGCTTTTTGATGAGCTACCACCATTCATGGCCCTTTCAAGTTTTTTCGATTCAGATTTTCGTGTAGCTTCACAAATACTTTTTTGGCCTGAAGTAAGGTCACTAGGTTTTTCGTTGTCACAGTAAGAAGGAATTGCACTCTCTTCTTCATTGTTATACTGGTTACAAACATTTCTGAATTTACCAGTAAACTTTAATGCATCATTCGTTAGGCGAGCAGAGATCGCATCAGCTTCTTCAGCTAATTTGTCCGCACCATTACAAGCACCCAATGGATTTTGAGTCATGTCTGAATACTTTCTACAGAAAGCACCAGTCTTTTGATCTTGTTCGGCCTGCTTCTTTTGTCCTTCAGCATTGAATTTAGCGAGGTCTTTTGTCACGCTTGAGATCATTCCGTTACACTGCTGAGCTAGTTCTGCCCAACGACCTTTTTGTTTTTCCATCGCTTCTTTTTGGCCATTAATATACTCAGCGATTTCAGCATCAACTTTTGCCTGTTGGTCTTTGAAAACCTTTTTTAATAACTCAATTTTCTTTGGAAGATCATCCATGAAGGCCATGTTCCCATCATTTGCCAGGTCAATTCCATAAGTGTCTTTTTTAAGTTCCGGCATCGAAATGAACATGTTTTCTGGAATCGTAAAGTTTGTTCCAGGGAAACGACCCTGAATAAGTTTTACCATTTCCATAACGTTTGCTTTTTGAGCATTGTAAAGTTGGTTAGAGCGGTTAACCATCACTTCTGCGTTAGCATTAAATGTTTTTGCCAGTGCGGCCATTTTTGCTTTTCTTGTTTCAACTAGGTTTGTCGCTTCTGCATAACAGCCGTTTACTTCGTTAGCACACTGGTTAGCATGATTCATACAAAATGATTCAGAAGTATGATTGAAAGAATCAGGTGATCCACATGATGACCCTGATTTTTTTGTTTCACCATTACAGCTTAATACCTGATCCAGAACTTTTGCTGAAAGGTTAGAAGAGTAGTTGTCGTGAAGTGATTTAAGCTCTCTTAAAAGGGCCTGACCACGTTCAACTTTTTTCTTTTGAGAAACACCGTTTGCTCCAGTCGCAGAAAAAGTGTCATCCTGAGCATAGCGTTGCTCACATTTTTCCAAAGTTTTTACATACAGGTCATATGGTGTTTCTGTCACTTTCTGACCGTTGCTGCTTTGGTACGTGATAGAGATATCTTTATATGTAGCTTCAAGTGCTCTGATTTGAGCAAGCTTGTCTTCAATAAATGAATCGCTGTTTAAGATATTTTGTAGGGCCGCTCTGTATTTGTCACGAGCTGTACCACCGCTGTTTGTACTTTTTTGTTGAAGGTTGTTTAAAATCTGGTCTGTCGAAATGGCCATTCCAGTTTTATCTGCACCAGTCACACAATTGTTGATGTAGGACTTTTTGAAGAATGAAGTAGAGCCAGATAAAAATTCATCAAAATCAATTGAGAAGTTTTTATCCATCGTTGGAATTTCATATCCAATTTTTGATAGTTCTTTAGCAATTCTATCTTTTGCCAGTTTGAATTCTGCCGACTGCTTTTGAGTCGCCACAACTAGAGATTTATATTTTGATGTCTCAGTTATTTTTCCGGCGAAGTAGTCATCTAATCCACCATTGGCGATAGAGTTCTGAATTTTTGTGATATCAGATCTTACTTCAGCTTCAATGGCCGTACGGTTTTGGTTATAGTCGGCCGCTCTTTTATTGGCCGGAGCAATGATCTGCTGAATCGCTAAAAGACCTTTTTGAGGACCTGATGCAATGTTGTCTTCTCCAATCACTGATTGGCAGCTTGTAGAAAAGTATTTAGAAAATGGAGTTGTTCTAACAGCAAGGTTATTTTTTGAAGCACCCATCAACTCGTCATTGGCCTGAGAAAGTTCTTCAAGAAGTTTTTTATTGTTTGCTCTGAAAGTTTCTTTGTCTTTGTTTAGCTGATCTTGAAGACGAGTCAAGTTGTTAACCATCTCGATCATTTCAGAATCAAGTTTTTTCGTTTTATCTGTTAGACATTTTAATCCAGCAGGGTATTTTGCGTTTGTCGCTTCGTTAGACATTTGATCGTAGTAATTAACCCATCCCTTAGCGATAGATTCATAAGTGATCATGCTTGAGATTTGTGCTGCTGATTGGCTTGCATCTGGAATTGTTTCTGAACAAACGTTTTGTGGCATTGTCGCCATTGTTGCAGGAAGCGGACACTCTGGAAAAAATTTTCCAGCGCTTTGGTAGCAATAAGTACCATCTGCATTTCTACAACTTGGACTTAATTTTTGCATTAGAGCTGCATTTTTTTGCGCCATGATTTGTTGTTGAATCATCTGCTGTTTTTGTCCAAGAAAAGCACCGTAAGTTCCAAGCGCAATATTGGCCACACCTAAAATATCTTTACCGGTGATGTCGGCCGCTTGTGCTGTGGTAAAAACAAGCGAAGTTTGCACCATGGAAAAAATCATAGTGTGTACTGCGAATAATTTTACTAAGTGTTTTAATCTTTTCATAAACAGTCATTCCTAAAGCTTAAGATCATTCTTAAATCTAATCGGCAGTTTTCAAAAAACTCTGATACTTAAGCCTATTTTAATGCCTGACAACTCTAATCATCCTCTTTTTGCCTCCTATAGAGGCAAAGAATCGCAAGTTTCATTGGAAGTTTAGTTGTTTTAGAGGGTTAGAGTGGACTCACCCAATGAGAATGGGTGTCACCGGTAACAGTGGAAGTGACAAATTTATGGGGCAGTTTTCTATTTCATTAAAAGGTAATAGACGATACCAAAAATAATCCTGTAAATGGCAAAAGGAGTAATACTAAGGCGTTTCAGGACCACTAAGAAGCCTTTTATTCCGACTATTGCAATCAGGAATGAGACCACGAATCCAACCAACAGTTGTAAAAGGTCATCGCTGGTAAATTGTGAATACACTTTTAAGAATTCATAAATGGTGGCCGCAGAGATAACCGGCACCGAAATTAAGAATGAAAAATCGGCCGATGTTTTGACGTCAACTTTTCTCAGCATTCCGGTAACCATTGTGGCACCTGAGCGAGAAACTCCAGGGATAAGGGCAAAACACTGCCCAAGACCGATCACTAGGGCATCGGCATAAGTTAGTTCATCAAGACTTTTAACCTGAGGCTTAGGCTTGAACTTTTCAACGACAATCATGATCACACCAACAAAGATTAATGAGAAGATAACGACGTCTGTATTAAATAAATAGGTCTTAATAAGTTTTCTAGTTAGAAATCCAATCCCTAAAACCGGGATAATCGCCAGAGCAATATGGATCAGGTTAAGTCTCTGAGTTGTTTTTTGAGTCGCAAGAGTTTTTAGTTCTTTGATTTTTTGCCAGTTAAAAAATTCGTAGAATCTTTCTCTATAGAGGTAAACGACGGCGAGGATGGCCCCTAGTTGAATGATGATGTTAAATGAATCACTTTTAGCGTGATCAAGCTGAAGCCATTCGCTGACAATAATAAGGTGGCCGGTAGAGGATACTGGAATAAATTCAGTTAAACCTTCGACTAGTCCTAAAATTGCGGCGACAATTAGTGCTTCCATGCATACTCTCTCATAACAGATTCAGTAATAATGAATCTATTATGAAAGGACTTATAGTATTTGACAATTAATTCCCGCAGCTAATGACTGTTAAATCGTCTGCGCCTGAGGCCGAAGCGCTTTCTGCTACACTTTTTGGTACGCAGTAAACGTGGTTGTTGAGTTTTAGACCTTTGTTATAAAGATCTAGTATGCCATTTGTATTGTCTACAGTATTTCCTTCAAGGAAGCGGTAGTACTTAGAGTCTGATTCAGTTTGTCCTGGTGTTGGAAGTCTAGAAATAAGAACACCGTAGGCCAGAGTTCCAGAAGCACACATTGATTTTTCACAGGCAATCTGAGCAGCGTAAGCAGCATCTTTGATATACCCGTTTTTATCAAACAGTGAAACGTTTAATTTTTTTGCTTCTGAAGAAACATAACGGTTTGTATAAACACTGACGTCAACGTAGTCAGGAAGCTGGCATTTTAGAGTTGTACTGTTAATCATTCCTGTACAACACTTCGCCGGATCGTCACCAAGTTTCATGTCAGTTCCGGCAGGAAGACAACTTACGACTTCATCAGACTTGAAAATTTGTTTCATCGATTTAAAGTTTGTCGCATCCCCTGCAGATAGATATTGTGAAACTCCATCTGTGTATTCGGCCACAGCTCCTGATGTAAATAACTGAGTAGGTGGAGTGTAGTTTGTTCCACCAATAGGATATACACCAGCACGGTTACCCGGTAATGACTTACAAGATAATCCTGTTTCTATGGCCCCAGAGAAAAAAGATTCAGGTTCAAAGTAAATTTGTGGGATCCCCATCAATTCAAGTTTTGCCAGGTAGTCCAGAACTTCTTTACCTTTGGCCGTCGTTGGAGATGTCTGTGCCATTGGGCAATTTGGATCATCTGGCTCGTAACCAGCACAAGTGTATCCACCAGTTCCAGGGTACCAGTTCATACATTGGAAAGTAACAGGCGAGAAGGTTTGAAAGCGAGCAGCTTCCCACTTGTGTGTTCCTGTTGCAAAAGACCTGATCCAGTCACCTGAGCAGCTGGTTTTTTCAGCAAAAGCTGCAAAGGTACGGAACTGATTATTTAATCCACTTATTGGTTGGCATCCAACAGCTAGTCCGCACTGATTTGAGATTGCTGTTCTTAATTCCGGGAAATTAGTTGCGTCAGTATTAACTGATTTATACATTGTGGCCGCGCGAGTGTATCTAAGTGGATCACTCATCGTATAATCAATCCCTGCTACTTTTTTGTAGTCCAGGCGGTTGATTAGATCTGCTGATGGAAGGGAAATTGTATTGCCAATATCTCTACAGCAATAATTATTTTTCGGATCGTAAGATAAGCTTGTTTTGGCAATCGGTTGAGAACAGATAAGCTCTTCTTGCCAGAATTTGATTTCATATTTATTTAAAATCGAATTCACTGTTGTATCTTCAGCAGAGATTGATTTTAATTTATCAGAAATCACTTTTGAAGGTGAGCAGTCCATATCAGTAAAACATGTTGCGGCCGGTGCTCTCATACATCTGTTTTCTGTAAAGGCCACAGAGTTTAAAATCGCCGTATTGGTTTTAAGCAGGCCAAAAGTAATACCTTTAGTATTAAAGATTGTATTGAAGATAGAAAGAGCATTCGTAGAAACGGCCTGAGATCCGGCATCATATCTCAACATTGGATAGTTCGTTGAGTTGAATGTCGCCGAAGTCGACGCTGTCGTATTATGGTAATAGTTTTTAGACGAGTCCATAATTGAGCAGGCATTCAGATAGTTCACGATAGGAACGACACTCATTTTGTTAGTCATCCCAATTCCTAAAACTTTATCACCTTTGTAGTCAGATGTTGTTGGCACTGTTGTTTGTTGTTCTAGGAAAGAAGTTTTTTCAATATCTCGTCCTGGAAGACACATTGAAAGCGCTCTGTTCGTATTTAAGTTTTTTAGTGTTTCAGGGCGGGGAAGTTCACCGGCATTCCAAGCAAATGGTCTGCCTGGAATAAGGGCCGCTAATCCAAAAGTATCAACTGTGCTGTCTGTGCGCACTTTTCCATAACGAACAATGCGATTGTTGAAAGAGGCAGCGCCTGTACCATTAGTCGCAATCGACTGGCAGTAGTTGTTGTCAGAACAAGCATGCATCGATTGATTTGTTGATTGATTAAAAGTAGAGTTCACATTGATGTTGCCGTAGTTTTGAGTACAAAGAGCTCCGCGCCCACGGTACACACAACGTTTTCCAGGATTCGAAACACCCAGGATACTTGTTAAGCGATTATCTTCGCGAACTGCTTCTGGAATTTCTTTTCCGTTATCATCAAATTTAGGCCATGACGTTGTGATCTCACTGACAGGTGCACAAGCGTATTCCCAACCCAATGTTGAAGCACAATCATTATCAGTCGAGCATTGGTGGAACTGCTGACATTCGGCCCCATCTGAATTGTAATCAGATGTCACCATGTTTGTTCCAAGAGGGTTGAGTGAGCCATCATTAACAGTCACTTCATAAGTCGCTTCTAAAGTTAAATCACCCATTGCACCGTTGACGGCAATAAACATTTTTGAGCTTTCAGCTTTGATACGACGGTTTGTTCCGATAGAGAACCATTTCACACCGTCAAAAGATCCAATCACTGAACCGTAATCAAATCCATACCAGTCGTACTGGTATCCATTGGCATAAAGAAAATGCTGAGCGCGCATGCGGTTTGCTCTTTGAGTAGTAACTGATGATTCTGGTCCATGTGTCCAAGGAATCATTGTCGCTGGAACTACGCAGGCACGGCCGAATTTTAAATCATCAGATCTGATTCCTGAAGTCATTGAACGGTTTGTTTGTCCAAGGATAGGCTTAGCTCCGCTACCAAATTGAGTAAGCGGGAAGAGTTTATTGAGTTGTGAGTAATAATCATTTCCACACTGAATACAGTTTGAAAAAGACCCGCGGTCAACATAGATATCGTATGTGTTACCTTTTTTAACATTCACTTGGTAAGCAGGTTTAGCTGAACCGTTAGCATAAGAAATGCTTCCGTAGATCTCATTGAATCCGATGTAATCAGTAAGGTTGGTTGGTTTTAATAAATCACCGTTGGTGTAACCAAAGGCCTGACCTTCTTGTTCTACTCCCGCCACGATTGAGTTTTGGGCCGTTCCTTTATTATCAAAGAATCTAACTGGAACAGCTTTTGAGCTGACATAAACTTTTTGTGAAACAGGAGGATTAACTGGTGCCGGGTCAGGGAAGACACAGGCATAGTCAACGATCTTATTCGATGAGTTTTTTACAGGTGTCAGACTGCAACTTAAGTCAGCACATGAACAGATCGTTTTAATTTCTTTAAGCGCTTTACGCTTAGAAGACATAACGCTGGCAACGTTTTCATCAGGATTGATGTCAGTAAAATAAGTGATTTTAACTTTTTGTCCGTCTGAAACTTTGATTGAATTGGCCGGAATAAATTGAATGCTTCCAGGAGCTCCTGGATTTAATACCCAGTCGATATCAAGTTTTTGAACTAAACCATCAACTTCAACGGTGATGGCCTTTGATGTATTGGCGTAAAGTGGAAGTTTGAATAATCCATTTCCAGGGTAGTGATCTGTCACGCGACCTTGTTGGTGGGCCGCAGGAGTGTCACCACTACTGTGTTGACCTTGAATATAGTACTTCTCGCATTTTGCGAGAGAAGCATTAACCAGCGTACAGCTGGCATCAACTTTATATTTAATTTCCAGAGTATTTGAGACTGCAGATTCTGGTTTCTTGAAAATTTCAACATAGGCACCAGATTGCACGTCATCATTATGTCCACCGGTAATTCTAAAAGGTGCAACGGCCGGAGAGACTACTGCATCTTCGTATGGTTCTCTGAATAATGATCCTGCATCTTTTGTCGTGTAATCGTACATCACGACGCCACCGTAAATAATTTTTTCTATACTAACTAGTGTCTGATCGCTCACTAAAATGTTAGTGAAGGTTTTTGAAAAGTTTCTGTCGTCAGCACCAGCTGAGTATTTAATACCGTCATTAGGTTGAACGTTTTCATACGTTGACGTACAAACACCGTATTCACCTTCTATTTTAGTCGTACAGTTGTAAAGATTTTCTAGGCGCTTCACTCTGGCCGCCGCTGCATTAAGCGGATCAGTCGTATCGACTGGAGTTGTCGGCGTTGTCACTGGAGTTGAACAGATAAAGTAATATTGAGGGTAAGAATAAATTGCAGCAGGATTGTTTAAGATATCCTGAACTGATTGAAGATAAGCAGTTGAAGAAGTATCGATTCCAGGTTTTTCTGCCAGGTCTTTCACACACTGACCTGAGCTACAGCAGTCGTATCCTTGAGTTGTACACTGTGATGAATCTGTACAAGTTAAACCTGTTGGAGTTTCAATAATCGGGTTGTTGTTAATGAGAAATTGTAATTGTTTCGTGGCAATTTGAGTGATGGCAATTCCACTTTGATTGTATAACTCTATTGATTGCCCGCTATAGCTGCTGACATTACATGTCCCTGCAGTCGGGCAAACATCGGCCATTTTATATTTAGGAGTTATTGATTGTGTTTGGTAAGTGCTAAGTAGATTTACCAGGCTTGGTTTTTGGCAAAAAGTTTGATTAGTCGTGCTGTCTGCTGGAGCAACGTTGTAGTAGTACTCAGTTGTTTGAGTCGTGAAGTTATAAATAGAGCGAGGGATCGCTGCCATTAAGATAATTCTATTCGTCGTTAAGAAGCGCGATGTAAGACACACAACATTTGAAGTGCCTGTCGAACGAATGTATCCATCTACATCTTTACCACGCAATTGGATTGAATCCGCAAAGCTTATATCAAGTTTTACTGTTGATAAAAAAACACTTGCACCATTTTGAATAAAGTTTGTACCAGAGGTAAATTCAGGAAGCTTGCTTGATGATGAATCTGTACTAGCACTTTTTAGCGATGACTTTTTACCTTTTGCTTGTGGCATACAACCTTGTAAAAATAAGGCAAAGAACATCACAAGAATTGTGACTCTTCCTAAATTTTTAAAATGTGTTTGCATGCTTGTCATTTTTTTTAACCAATCCAACATCGAAGTTCTTAAATCTATTCGGATTTCTGAGATTAACCTTTTGTTAATTTTAATGGGCTATAAGAGGGGTAGGTTATTATTTCCTATGAAGCTTAGTTTTCACTGGCTTGTGGGATTGTGGAGAGGCAATTCGTAATCGTTTTGTGCCTACAAAATAGGGCAATTGTTGATTTAAACAAAATTTACGCAAATTTAGGTGTCAATCCAAACATATTGAGATCAGGTTTGTAAACTTATGGCCGAGCAAAAGACTCAAGGATTTTTTAAAATGGCCCGATACTACTCGAAGTACAAAACTTCAGGAGTGGTAACCCTATGCTTAATATCAGATGCCTTTTTTTAGCGACTGCGATGTTGTCTTCTTCAATGCTTTTTGCAACTGAAGATGAAAAGACGATTGAGCAAAAGCTGGCATCTTTAAGATTAGAGCGCATGCAGGCCATCGTTATGATCAAAACAATGGAGCGAAGTGGACGCTTGAATGAAAAAGAAGTTGTCCATGCAACAAGATCAATCGCCAGCGCTAAAGAAGAGGATGTGCAGCTCATCCGTGCCGAAGCAGTAGAGACTCTAAAGTCTGCAAATTCTCTGGCCACAAAATAATTACTTCATCAATTCCAGTAACATCAGAAGCGCTTTATCTGAAAAGCGGTCTTTTAATCTGATTCTGTCTCCTGGAAATAAAAAAAGTTCAGCACCATTTTTATCTTTTGAAGCAAAGCCAATGGCCACAGTGCCTTTTGGTTTTTCAGTAGATCCACCATCGGGCCCTGCTATTCCTGAAATAGAAATGGCATAATCAGTTTTTAAAAGTTCGCGGGCCCCGCGTGCCATCTCTTTTGCTGTTTCAACACTAACGGCACCAAAATCTTTTAGTGTTTGTGGATTAACTTTTAAAACATTCTCTTTAATTGAATTGTCGTAGCTGATGACACTTCCGTGGAAAACGGCACTTGATCCGGGAAGATCGGTTATTTTTGAAGAGGTCAGGCCCCCGGTGCATGATTCTGCAAAAGCAAAAGTGCATTTTTTGTTTTTAGCTTTTTCCAAAACTAATTCCGCCACTGAAACATTTCCCCACTGCCAGACATGTTCTTTTAAGGGAGTTGTTGAAATCAAATCTTTAATCAGTTGCTGTGTTTTTTGATGAGATTCTGCATCACCGTGGTAACTGATGACGATGTCAATTCCGATGGTATGGGGAAGCGAGCTGACTTTTCCGAAAGCTTCAAGGTCTCTCCATAGGGTCGGGCACATTTCAAAAAAGATTTTCTCTTCCGGCACCCCTTGAGTCCTGACGACTGTCTGATAGTTTTCTTCAAAGCGTTCATGAAAATATTTTTTAATCAGCGGAAAAAATTCTGTATCTACAATCTCTGTGAATTCTCGAGGGACACCAGGCCCTGCCATGATGAGTTTTTTCTCCGGAGAAAAATAGGTGATACCTGGAGCAAGTCCTTTTGGATTTTTAGTGGCCACAAAATCTTCAGGGAAAAAATGATAGTGATTAGATTCTTTGGTCCAAGTCCGGCCAAAACGCAGGTAGTTGTCAGTGACAATTTCTGCGACATCAGCGTTTTCGACGATCTTTTTGTTGAAGTAGCTGGCCAGAGTATTTTTGGTTTTATCATCCAGAGTCGGGCCGATTCCTCCGCTGGTAATCACGATATCACTGTCGTTAAGAGAGGCCGTTAATGCATTATTGATTTCATCAACATCATCTCTGATGAAGCGCAAAGACTTAAATTGCAGACCACGTTTGAAGAGATATTTTGTCAGCCATGTACCGTTTAAATCAGTCGTTCTGCCATTTAAAATTTCGTCTCCAATAACAATCATGGAAACACAAAGTGAAGAAGTCATTTTTACCTCGAGAAATTGCGCTTAAAACCTTTTAATTTTGTCATAAATTGTTTAAACTTTACAGACAATATATTGAGACAATGCCATGACAAAAAAGATCCAATTTACACTCGACTTCAATGAGGATGTTGAAGACTATTTAAAGTCTCATCACCCTGATATGCAGGATTATCGTATTTTGAATCAGGCCCTTGATGCCCGTGGTGCTCAAAGAGGAAAAACTCCTCGCTACACTTACAATATTGAAATTCTCTCTCGTGGAGAGCAGTTCGAAGCGGCCAGAGAAGACTTTCCTCAATTGGATTCATTTAAAAATCCTCCGATTATCATTGGGGCAGGCCCCGGTGGACTTTTTTGTGCTTTAAGATTGGCCGACTATGGTGTTCCTTCAATCGTAATTGAAAGAGGTGACCGCGCTCACAATCGTATGCTTCATATTGCAAAATTTTGGCGCTACGGAGAGTTCAACACCGAAAACAATGTGTGTTATGGAGAAGGTGGGGCCGGGCTATTTTCCGATGGAAAACTTATCACACGAATTAAGTCTCCTTTTGTTCAGTACGTTATGAATCGCTTTGTTGACTTTGGTGCCCCTAAAGAAACAGCGTATATTTCTAACCCACATTTGGGTTCAAACAAGATCAGGGCACTGATTAATAAAATGACTGAGTACTTAGTCTCGAAAGGTTGTGTTGTAAGATACAACACCCGCGTGGATAAATTGATCACTGAAGGATCAAAAGTGATTGGCGTCGTTTTAAATAACGGCGAAAAACTTTATTCAGATGCTGTCGTTTTGGCCACGGGTCACTCGGCCAGTGAAATATATCATCACCTGGAAGAATTAGGTGTTGAGATGAAGCAAAAAGATTTTGCCATTGGAGTTCGCATCGAGCACCCAAGAGAGCTGATCGACTCTATTCAATATGGAAATTTTGCTGGGATGGAACTAGGGGCCGCTCGTTACAGATTGAGCTACGAAGACCCAAGCAGTAAAAAAGGAACTTATAGTTTTTGTATGTGCCCAGGAGGATATGTTCTCTCTTCTGGTACTGAGGCCGATGGAATCGTCGTTAATGGAATGAGTAACTACGCCAGAAATTCCCGCTGGTCGAATGCTGCTTTAGTTGTAAGTGTCCGCGCCGGAATTGATTTCGACAGCAAAAAACTTTTAGCAGGACTTGATTTCCAACACGGTATCGAACAGAAAGCTTATCAAGCATCAATGGCACGCGCGTCAGGGCGAGAATTGCCTGCTCAGACGTTAAAAGAGTTTATGGATCACTCGTTAAATCCAGACAGCACTGGAATAAAAACCTCTGCTCCCTCGGGAATTGTAAAAACTGAACTTAGATCTGTTTTACCTGCATTTGTGACTAAACATTTAGAGAATGCTCTGGTAAAATTTGATGATAACTTAAAGGGCTTTATCTCAGATAAGGCACTTCTCATTGCTCCTGAAACCCGGACATCGGCACCTGTGACGATTGCCCGTAACAAAGAGACGATGGAATCGACGAGCCACCAGAATCTTTACCCATGTGGTGAAGGTGCAGGTCACGCGGGAGGAATTACCTCTGCTGCAGTTGACGGTGTTAAAATCGCGATGTCTCTTTTGAAAACACAAAAAGGATTTGAACCATGAAAAGTACACTAGCGCTTTTACTGCTTACAGTATCGACTTCAGTATTTTCTGCCATTCCAAATTACAGTGCTCCAGAAATTCTTGCCCGCGCTAATATCAACGATGGTTATAATCTTCCTCCTATGAGTTTTCTAAGCAACACTTCACCGGTTATCAATAACCGTGGAGACGTAAGCTTTAAACTAATGGCGATTGATGGACAAAACAATCAAGGTCTATGGGTTAAACGCGGAGTGGATGAAAACGGAAAGATTCTCTACACAGCACCTGACTACCGTTATGTGACTGACCCAAGTTTAAACGATGATGGAATTATCGCTTTCAATCTTTATGATGACGGCGTGACAGATGGAATCTTTACACTGAATTCTGACAACCTGGAAGTTAATCAGATTCTAAAACCAACAAATGAAAACATTCTTTACTACACTTACGCTCAGGTCTTAACAAATGGAAAAGCTTATTTCCGTGGAACAGACGAGGACAATGTACGTACGTTTTACCAATTTGATGGTTCACTAAAAACGATCATCACAGAAGGGACGACAACGTTCGGACAAAAGTCTTCATACCTGTTTAAGCCAGCTATGAACGACAATGGGGCGATGACGTTTAAGCGACGTTTAGGACAAGTGGGAGAGTGGGACGAAAGAAATCCGGATGAAATCCTTTTGATTAAACCAAATGGTAATTCTTACGATTCAATTGTCGTTGCTAAAGATAAAGATGGTGACTCGGCTTCTGTGTTTAAAGGATTTTTAAACACGTCAAGTGTTTCAAAAAATAACCACGTCGCTTTTACGGCTTACTTAGAAGACAACACTCGCGCTTTAATTTTATATAAAGACGGTGTTTCAAAAAATATTGCCAGCGAAAAGGCCGATGGTATTTCTGAAATTGAAACATTCTCACCAAAAGTAAACGATCAAGGACAAGTTCTCTTCAGAGCAAAAGATGAACACGGTAAACGTGGAATCTATATTGCCGACGCTAATGGAGTGAAGCGCATCGTTGGTGAAGGTGATGAAGTCAACACTGATTTAGGAATGGGAAAAATTCTTTCAAATCCAAATTTTCCTGGATTTGGCGGTGAAGTAGATATTAACGATCATGGAGAGATTGTTTTTTATTGCATGTTAGTTGGTGCAAAAGACAATCAGGAATGGGGATCGGCAGTTTTTAAAATCTCGCCGCTAAAATAATTTATGCAGTATTCTTCGAAAGATAAAATTGAAAAAGCTTATGACGTTATCGTCATTGGCTCAGGCCTTGCTGGTATGACTCTCGCTAATAAAATGGCCAGAGACGGACGCTCAGTGCTTTTATTAGAGTCTCACAATAAGCTTGGTGGATTTGCCACTTGGTTTAAGAGAAAAGGTGGAGAGCATATTTTTGATGTCTCTCTTCACGGCTTCCCGGTAGGGATGATCAAAACTTGTCGCAAGTACTGGACGAAAGATATTGCAGATCGCATTCACCAGTTAAAGTCGGTGAGATACATTAACCCACAATTTGAAGTGGAAACAGATTTTACTAAAACTGATTTCATTAAAGTTCTGATCGAAAAATTTGGTGTGAAAGAAGACGTGGTTAACGCTTTTTTTGAAGACCTTGCCACGATGAACTTCTACGACAATTCAAAAACGACTAATGGCGAACTGTTCGAAAAATACTTTCCAGGTCGATCTGATATCACGCGCTTTTTATTAGAGCCCATTGTTTACGCTAACGGCTCTAACCTTGAAGACCCGGCCATCAGCTATGGAATCGTCTTTTCAAACTTCATGAGCAAAGGTGTCTACATCTTCCAGGGTGGGACCGATATGATGATTGGTTTGATGAAAGAAGAGATGCTAAAAAATGGCGTTGATATTCAATTGCAGGCCAAGGTTGATAAAATCTTAATTGAAAATAAAAAAGCAATCGGTGTAGAAATTAAAGGTCATAAGGTTTATTCAAAGGCCGTTGTTTCAAATTCTAATTTAAAGAGCACTGTCTTTAAAATGGCAGGAGCAGAGAATTTCTCTTCTGAGTTCGTTAAAAAAGCAGACGAGGTAAGACTTAATACCTCTTCATGTCAGGTCTATATGGGCCTTAAAAAAGGTGAGAGCATCCCTTTTATTGGAGACCTGATCTTCACTTCAGAAGATAAAGATTTCTCAACTGATTTAATCTTATCTCCCAAAGTAGGAAGCCAGACTTTCTCTTTATACTACCCAGAAATGCGTCCTCATTTAGAACCTTCATATGCGGTGGTTTCGTCTTCAAATTCAAAGTACGAAGACTGGAAGAGCTTATCTGAAGAAGAATACGCCAAACAAAAAAAATTCTTAATTGAGCGTGCTCTAAGCGGTTTAGAAAAAATCGTTCCAGGAATTCGCGAGAAAATTGATTACGTTGATGCTGCTACACCTTTAACAGTTGAGCGCTACACAAACCACGTTCGCGGGGCAAGCTTCGGAACTAAATTTGAAGGCCTTGATGTCTCGATGAACATGCACAAAGAATTGCCTGGATTATTTCATGCAGGCTCTGTGGGAATCATTATGTCGGGATGGTTAGGAGCTGCCAACTACGGAGTCATTCAAGCTCACGAAGTCGACAACTACCTTTCTAGTTTGGAAAAATTAGTAACAGTATAAAACAGTGGTCCAGTTTCCACCGTATTCACGAGGCAGCTCAACTAGAGCTGCTCGCACGTTTCTACCGTGAATTTCAAATGTATGCGGCCCTTCCCAACGAATTCTTCTGTCAGCAGTGAAGGCGTTTAGATAATAAATGTCGTTGATCATGTCGGTCCCACGGATCACTTGTCCAGGGTAGATTCTCATGTAACCTTTGGTTTCCCAAACATGATATGGAGTCTCGCTTCTTATCGCGACAAAAACGTCCTGATTACAATTGTTCTGTAACCATAGGTGAACGACTTTTTGTTGGTCATTATCTTTTAGATTTGGTGAAAAATAAGATTCAAGTGTTCCGACTTCTGCTTGAGCAATATTCAGAGTCAAAACAGAAAAAAGAGCGATTAAAAATTTCATACGGCCTCATTCGTTAAGGTGAAGGACTGATATAAATGTATTTTATCTGCCATGATGATGCAAACTTAAGATATTATCCATTTTAAAAACCCAGATGACACGACGCCACTGCACGTATTTCTTCTCAAACAAGTTTGTCTCAGCTAAAATTCTCTCAATTTTACAAGGATAACACTCATGGATTTTACTCAGCAAACGGTCATCGTAACAGGTGGAACAAGAGGAATTGGACGCGGTATCAGCGAGGCCTTTTTGAAATCTGGTGCAACAGTGATTGCAACTTATGCAGGAAACGATGCGGCCGCAGCTAAAATGAAAGAAGAAAACGCACAGTATGCTGATCGCATTCACACTTTTAAATGTGACGTTCGTGATGAAGCGGCCGTGATTGATTTTTTTAATTGGGTTGAAGAAAAATTCCCTAAGATCGAAGTTCTCATCAACAACTCTGGAATCAGAAGAGACCAGGTGACGGCGATGATGAGCATGCTTGAGTGGAATGATGTTATTGCAACTAACCTGACGGGAACTTTCTTAATGAGTAAACATGCAGTTCTGCAGTTTATGAAAAACCGCTACGGAAGAATTGTGAACATGTCTTCTATTGGTGGAAGCTTAGGTCTTCCAGGACAAGCAAACTACGCTGCTTCAAAAGCAGGTCAGATTGCGATTTCAAAAACACTTTCAAAAGAAGTTGCTAAACGCGGGATCACTGTGAACAACGTGTGCCCGGGATTTATCGACACTGAACTTTTAGCCGATCTTCCAGAAGAACAAAGAAAAGAATACGCCAAAGATGTTCCAATGAAGCGCTTTGGTAAAGTTGAAGAAGTGGCCGCAGCTGTTTTATTTTTAGCTAGCAAAGAAGCAAGTTACATTACAGGTGCAAGTTTAGAAATTTCTGGAGGACTATAATGTTTCCAGATATTCTTGATCTTATCCCACAACGCCCGCCATTTTTATTCGTTGATAAGGTAGTAGACCGTACAGAAAACTCAATTAAGACAACGTTGAAAGTCACAGGTGAGGAAGATTTCTTTAAGGGACATTTTCCAGGCAACCCTATTATGCCGGGAGTGCTTTTACAAGAAGCTCTTTTTCAATCAGGAGCTGCTCTCATGGCAGGTCGTGCAGGTGGAGGCCTTGGCGTAGTGACAAGAGTTCAAAATGCAAAATTCAAAAACATGGTTCGCCCTGGTGATGAGTTGCATATGGAAGTAGAACTAACTGAGTCTATTTCGAATGCTCATTATATGAAAGGCACAACTAAAGTAGATGGCAAGACTGTTTTAGTTATTGAATTTGCCGTTGCAAGCGTTTAACAGGAATCCCCATGAGTTTTTTAAATCTAGAGAATAAAACATTTCTTATCACTGGTGTTGCTAACAAAAAATCTGTGGCCTACTTTTCTGCAAAAACACTGCAGGATAATGGCGCTGATTTAATCTTCACTGTTCAAAATGATGACATTAAAGAAAAAGTAGCGAAGCTTTTTCCCGAAAAGAAAATTTATACTTTAGATGTAGAAAACACAGAGTCGGTGAGTGACTTAGGAAAGAAGTTAGAAGCAGAAAATGTAAAACTAAATGGTTTTCTTCATTCAATCGCTTTTGCCAATTACTCAGAAGGAATTAAGCCTTTTCACGAAACAAAATTAGAAGACTATCTTCAGGCCTCAAATATTTCATGCTTTTCTTTAGTCGCACTTTCAAATTCACTTAAAAGAATTCTAACCCCAGATGCTTCTGTCGTGACGATTTCAATCTCAAGCACGAAAGCAACAAACTACGGTTATATGGGGCCAATTAAAGCTTCACTAGATGCAGCTGTTTTATTCTTAGCAAAATCATTTTCAAGCGATACAAAAGTTCGCTTCAATGCTGTTTGCTCAGGGCCTCTAAAGACTTCAGCTTCAGCTGGAATTCCTGGTTATATTGATAACTATCTTTACGCTGAACAATTAACGATGAGACATCAGGCCCTTGAAACTCAAGAGGTCGCCAACTCTGTTGTGTTCTTGTTAAGCCCAGCTTCGAGTGGGATTAATGCTAGTGGAATGGTTGTAGATGCGGGAATGAGCTCAAACTACTTTGATGAAAGTGTTGTTGGGGCGTTTGCGAAAAGAGAGTAGGTTTTATCCAACTTTCTTTTTTATAGGTTCAACAGTTAACTTCATACCTAAAGCGTTAAGCATTTTAAAAACAGTATCTAGTTTGGGATTCCCATTGGCCGAGAGAGTTCGATAAAGACTTTCACGTGAAAGACCAGCTTCCTCTGCAAAATTTTTAAAACCACGAGCTTCGGCAATCGTTTTAAGAGCGAGAAGAAAGGCTTCAGGTGCATCCCAATTATCTTCAAGATTGGCCTTTAAATAAAGCATTTGCTCTTCTTCGTTATTGCGAAGAGTTTCGATCAGAGCTTCTCTGTAATCTGTACTTGCTTTATTCATGTGTTCTCTCTTTGTAGTCCTTCCAGTACATTTTTGCTTTTTCAATATCTTTTTCTTGGCTTGATTTATCTCCGCCAATTAAAAGAAGAACAACAGTTTCATCTTTTAGTGCATAGTAAACTCTAAAGCCTGGGCCAAATGTGTATCTAAGTTCGTTAATACCATCACCAATAACTTTAAAGTCTCCAAAATTACCAAATGCGACTTTATCAATACGCGCTCTAATTCTAGCTCGAGACATTCCGTCTTTGAGGTTTTGAAGCCATTCTTCAAACGGCCTTTTTCCATCAGTTCGCTCGTAAATTCTAATTTTTCTTGGTGAGATGTCCACTATTGTCCTTTTTTACTGTAGCCTGCGGGCTACAATAAGTCAATGCATAACTATTCTAGAAGCTATGAGAATGTGAGATGAGAAGCTTTATCAAAGACTTGTGTTTATAAAAAAGGTAAGGGATGGCGATACACCAGCTTTCGAAAGCAGGAATTATATCGAAAATGAAATACGTTTTTATTTTTTAGTAAGCAGTAAAATCATAAAAATCAAATAAACCCCAATGGCCACAACCATAAAAGTCAGTAGATTTTCATTCTGCTGATTTTGTTCTTCAATACTATCTTGGTAATACTTACCAATAATTTTAACTTCGTTTTGAACAGAGTCTTCTTTAAGACTCGTTAGGTAGCGACTAATATCCTTCACACGTTTTTGTATAACTTCCATATGGCCGGAAAACTTCTGAACTTCAGGTGAGGGAGTAGAAGCAAAATTAATAATTTGTCCTAAGATTTTTAAGTCTTCGGCCACACGCATTTCATTATCTTTATGAGGAAATGAAATATACATGTAAGCATCTAAAAGACACTCACGATAAAAATCACGTTTTTCTAAAACAAATTTAATATTCTTCTTTTCCATTTCCGTATAAGTCGGAAGGAGGGCATTTACACTAGACCTAAGCTCTACAATTGAGCGTTCAAAAGCATCTAATGTTTTTAATTTTGCCTGGTAGTGAGTGCGAATTTTTGTCACTGACGTTAGAAGTTCAGGTGAAGACTTATTGATATCGTTAACCAATTCTTGAAGTTCTTTGATTCGAACTTTTTCAGACTGCAGGTCTGATAAATCAGAGTTTAAGTTTTGTCTTAGATAAAAAGCAGTGCTGGCGACTTGTTGATCGATTGATTTGAGTTCGTCTATGTCTAACCTGATGAGGTTCTTACCTACTGAAATTTGCGTGAGGTTCTTATAATAAAGAACGCCACTGACCAGGGTAATTAAAACAGTAGATAGGATAAAAATCTTAATTCTCATAGAGAGCATGATGCCCTAAAAAGCTTAAGTTTGCGAGTGGTGTGAATAATTCTGGGCATTTTTTTAGAAGGAGTAGATTGCCAAATAATTAAAACTAAAACGCTCAAGTATTCCCTAGGGACTGCCGATGAGTCTCTATAAGATTGTCACGTGGCCGCCTTGGGGAACTTTATGTTAATCAAAATTCTTACTACGATGACTATTCTTGCTTTCACGACCCCTTCATATGGAGAGGACTTCAATTACCTAAGCATAGCTGAGGGCGTCTCCCTAGCGGCAGGGAAAGGCAATAATACCGGCGTAGGAAACGAGGCCGATCTATACCAGCAAATCGCGAACGAGTTTAATCTTGTCTATGAATCCATCGGAAAGACAGAGGCCGACAGCGTGCTTGCCGGAAACGGGCCTTCAGTAACGGGTGGACTAAACAGTATTGGTTTTTCTTATAAAAAGCCTTTCGTGAATTTTGGGGTCAGCGTAGATAGAAACCTGGCACCTGATCTATTTGATGATAAACGCTGGATCGTAACCGACACCTTTACAGTTGATATCGATGCTTCAAAAGTTATCGGCGGTCTTCGCGATGCCGGTGCTATCAATATGAGTGAACAAAACCTTGCGGCCTTTGCTGGTATTGTTTTTAAAAGAAAGTTCACCTGGATTCACTATGCGAACTCTTATGAAGAAGGATTGAGCACACAATTCGAAAAGTTGTTTCTACCTTTTAATGCTCTTAAGTATTCTAATGTGGCCAACCTTGACCCTAATGAAATGGTTTTTAAAGAAGACTCTATTTCTGTTAAGGCCGGAGGAGTGGTTTCTGCTCCACTTTATACGGGGATCACGGGAATGGCCGGAGTCCTTGCAAAGTTTGAAAGATTAAGCCGCGTGGAAGTTGTATCTCTTGGTGATTCACGCCTGCAAATCAGCTCAGAAAAAAGTAATGTCGGAACTCTTGGTTTCAACCTTGCCGTTCAGGCGGACTTCTTAAAGATTTTAAGAATGACTTTGCTTTCATATGACTTTAGTTATGAACTTGAGTCAAGTTATAAAATCTATCTGAATATCAATCAAGAAGAGCTTGTAGGACTTAATGCTCAGGCGCCTATTGCGATGGAGATCTCTCAGATTTTAAAAAACCGTGAAGGGGATCTTGATGTCCTAGCTCCTTATATTATTTCGGAAGAAAAGAGAATTTCTCAGACAATTAAACACAAATACAACTTCCTTTTATTGGGAGCTCAAAAGAGTTCTAAAACTCAGCAAATTGAAATCACGAAAGATGGAAAAGTG
This sequence comes from Bacteriovorax sp., assembly GCA_040376855.1. Taxonomy (GTDB): domain Bacteria; phylum Bdellovibrionota; class Bacteriovoracia; order Bacteriovoracales; family Bacteriovoracaceae; genus Bacteriovorax. The sequence continues at coordinate 7,855 of JBEIPV010000016.1, read as the reverse complement.
AAAAACTTCTTCCGTCACTATTATGAAAAGATGAAATATACGGAAGACGTGTTATCCCGCTTTTTTGCAAGCTTGGTATACGCTTTAACAAACTCTGATGTTTCAGCGACTCAACTTGCGAGCGATACAAAAAAAGTGACGATTGAGTACGACTCAGAAAGAAACCTTTTAGAGAGCAGAGAGAGTATTAATGTTGGAGCTCCAACACTTAATGAACAAAAGCTCTCAATGACTTTTAAAAGCGATTTTAAAACTCAAAAAACAACGGGGCTTACTGGAAGAAAGTTTAAAGACCGCGCTGTTTTTATCTTGGAGAGATTCTCAGGTGTTGACCCTCTTGCCTTGTCGATGATTGAGCGAGACTACTTAAAAGCTCCTTATCATGTTGAAGGAAACTATCAGGTTAACATTGATGGGATTAGATTCTTAAACAGACAGTCTGTTGATATGGTTTTTAATCACTTCGACGGTCTTTGTAATGAGTACCCGAAAACAAGCTTTCTGAATTTTAGAAACCTATTTGATAACTGTAGAAAGTCGCTGCAAAACGATTACATTGATTATGTAAAAGATTTAACTCACGATAAAGTTTCAGCTGATGAAATTGAGTCATGTGAAAAGAAATCGAAAAAATACATTCTTTTCCCAAGCAAGAGACGAGTGTTCATTAAAAACTGTCTGGCAAATCTTAACCGTTTGCCAGAAGGTGAATGGGTCAATGTTCCACTTTGGCCGCTGAAGAACTTATCCAATAACATTGTAAGTAGCTCTTACAGTAAAGTACATTTTTTCAACTTGTTTGGAGTTCAAAACGTTTTCTTCTTTGGATCATTTGATGCTGTGACGGCAGATGGGAGAGCGTTTACGACGAGCTTTCACGAAGGGGCCTTTAAGGGGCTGGGAGCTGTTGACCATTATATGAGAGTTGAGAATTTGAGAGCGCCTTCATCGGTGGTGGTTGATCAGTAGAATCTAAAACTCTTCTACTAATTTTTTATATTGAGATCGTGCTGAACTAAGTTCGCCTGCTTCGGCCAGCTTAATAAGCGCAACAATCTTCTCATTATAAGGAACATTAATACCACTCTTATAGGCCATTCGCACAATCTCACCATTAAGGTACTCAATCTCTGTCTTTCTTTTTAACTCTAAATCCTGCCACATTGACAAACGTGCCTCTGGGTCTATTTTAAACTCACTGCTTGATACCAGATTAAAGATTGAATCCGGCAATTTAAGAGCAACCGGAAAAATCCAAATAGGGATAGGAGAGGTATTCTTAACTGCAATAGAGTTCTTCTTTAAAACCTCTAAGGCCTCTGATGCTATCAGTGAGAGCAGTCGACGCTCTTTTCGATCTCTGAGCTGAACAATAAGCGGTCTATTTGATAATGCGTTTAAAGCGTTGTTTAAATTTTTAAGCAGCTTGCCCCATTGAATAGCGACGATATCTGCAACGATCTTAGCACCCATAACGTTTAAGGTATCGACATTTTCACTTAAGTAAATATCTCCGTTAGAGCTTTGTTTAAAGTGAACTTTATGATTAAGCTGGATGACGTTATATAAAACCATACCAGTTACAATTTTATGATCAGGTAAAAAGGTTTTTAAAACTGCTGGATTGCTTAATCCATTTTGCAGGCTCACAATTACAGTCTCGTTTTTTATTTTCGATTTAACTTCTGTTATCGCACTCAGAGTATCCTGAGATTTGGTGGTGATGATAATCAGATCCAGTAGAGGAAGATCAGCTGGATTGAGAACCCATTTTATAGCTTCAGGGCCGTGGTGAATGGAGACGCCCTCTAAAGAAGTCAAAGTCATGCCAGATTTTAAAATTTCATCGCCTAGGCGCTTTCTTCCCAAAAAGAAGACTTCTGTGCCTTGATTGATGAGGTGTCCGCCCACAAAACATCCAACAGCTCCGGCCCCAATGATTCCAATTTTAATCGTCATGCCTCTATATTATAGGGAGTTTTATAAAGTTCAATGGATGATTTAGATATAGTCTTAACTACTTGGGGCCGTCTAAAGATTTGACGGCCCTATAAAGACTATAGGGCACCTAGCTTTGGGCACCTTTTATAGAGATAATTCGGCCATGAAAACAGAAAATAAAAAACTACAAGGTCTTATTGTTGACGTGACTCTACTTACTGTTGAGCAGGTTAATTCCATGTGGGCCATCTTTACAAAATATTACGATTCAGTAAGTGAAGCAGCATTTAAGAGCGATCTGAATCAAAAAAATTACGCTATTTTACTAGTGGATCAGGCCGATAATTCAATTAAAGGATTCTCTACAGTTCAAGTTCTTCTTCATACACAAGGATCAAAACAAGCACAGATTATTTACTCTGGTGATACGATCCTGGAAAAAGAGTATTGGGGATCAAAAGTTCTTCACAATACTTTCTTAAAACTTATCTTAAAACTAAAACTTCAACGACCATTTACACCCCTTTATTGGTTTCTCATCTCTAAAGGTTATAAGACATTTTTACTTCTTGCTAAAAACGTTAAAGAATACTGGCCGAATATGGAAGAAGAAACTCCCGCATTCGAAAAAAGTTTATTGCAGGAACTTTGTCTGAAGAAGTTTGGCGATTCATGGAAGCCTGAACTTGGCGTGCTTAAATTTGAAACGTGCCCAGGAAAACTTAAAGGTGAGATTGCGCCAATTACTTCACGCGATTTACGTGAACCATTGATTCAATTTTTTGTTGATAAGAACCCTGGTCATGCCGATGGAGACGAACTTTGTTGCATCGGAAAAATCGACCTGGGAACAGTTCAATTTTTCTTCTCTAAAACTCTAAAAAGAATCTTTAACTTCGAGCTTAAGGGTCTAACCCGAGCTCAGTAATCAAAGTCTTTTTAAACTCCATGATGATTTCAGGACTGAACAAGTCTTCAAGGTATTCGATGACCACGACTTGATTTTCTTTTGTCCCGGTAATGATAACTCCCAGCCCCGGAGATTTAAATAAACTCCCATGACCTAGTAACCTTTTAGGTGTCAATTCTGGTGGCATAACCATAACTGATGATGAAAATCTTAAAGCGCTGATCAAAACACTTGAATAAATACCATTGGGATTAAGATCATTTTTAAGCATGATCTTTCTAAGAGTGTTGATACCAAAAATCTTCGATGTAATGGCCGCTAAAAAAGCAGGCCTTAAGGTTAATTCATGGGCCGAGCTGCCTTTTATTTTCTCTTTTAAAATATGAGCAATTGTTAATTCTTTAATTTCATCACGGGTAAATCTCAAGGTAATGAGACCTACAACATTCTGAAAAAAATGATCAACTTTTAAAAAAGTTCTGAAGTTCATTGGCACTGCCATAACGATGGGTTTGTCATCTTTTAAAGCGATCGTCTTATCAAGAGTTTTTAAGATCGCAAGAAAGATCACCTCGTAAAAACTTAATTTGAGAGCGCGTGCCTGAGCATTTAAAATATCTGTCCCACGAGCGCCTAAATCAAAATACTCATGTTTTACTTTCCTCGATGTTCTCTCGGGATGAGTCATAAGAGTCGCTGCTATAGGCTTTTTATAATTTAAACTTCTGAAAAAATTAAAATAGAGTGAAGTCCGCCTAGAAAAAGAAAATTTCTTTTTAAAAAGATCACGAAACCTAAAAGGCATGATTTGAGTTGTCCAGGGAGTCAGTGGCAGGCCTTGGTAGGCAAGCATGAGTTCTCTAAATAAGTAGGTCTGGGCAATCCCATCAAAGCTTGTATGATGAACTGTCATGATCAAGCGCCAGGTATTTTCTTCTTTTTTGAGTTTTCCAAAGAGCGCTCTATAAGGAGATTCTTTTGCCAGATTGAAAGGACGGTTAAGAAATTCATTCTCAACTTCTTCTGTGATCTCTTTAAATTCCATTGGTGCAATCGTATGCGCACCTTGATCCTGAACATACCTCTCATTGTTTACAATAATTGTTCGCAGCAGAGGAATTTCTTTAAATAGTCTCTCATGAGCTTTTGAAAAAGCGTCTACATCTAATGGATGATCAAAGTCTGCGACCAGATGGCTATTAAAGGCCAGATCCTCACGGTCCCATGCCAACATATTTTTTTCAATACTATTTAAGGGATAGATTTTCATTTTCTTCTCACTGATACATTCCATGCATCTCTTGGTCTTAGGGTAATACTTGCTAAAGGTTTAAGTTCTGGCGTTTTTGAAAAATCGAATTCATAAGATTTAAATAAATGGGCGACCACCATCACCAATTCCATCATCGCCATCTCTTTTCCAATGCAAAATGTTTTACCACCACCAAAAGGTACATAGGAAAAAGGTTTTACATCCTTGGCATTTTCAGGAAGGAAGCGGGATGGTCTGAAGGCTTCAGCGTCCTTAAAGAGAGACTCATCTCTATGGGTTAAATAAGAGCACACCCAGACAATATTTCCTTTTGAGACTTCGTAACCACCAATTGTGGTGTCCTTCACGGCAACCTTTGATCTAAACCAGGCAACAGGGTAGAGTCTTAGACCTTCTGATACAGAGGCCCTGGTGTATGGCAATTTTTTTAATGATTCTAAGCTGTCAAAAGAATTTAAGTCGAGGTCACGAACTTCCTCTTGGATTTTTTTTAGAGCTTCAGGGTTATGGGCCAGGCAGTACATGATCCAAAAAAGAGCATTGGCCGTTGTTTCAAATCCTGCCACAAAAAAGGTCATGGCCTCATTATAAAGCTCTTGCTCTGTACAGTGTGGATCATTGGATAAATGTTTTAAAAGATTTCCATCTCCAGACTGTGAAGCTTTGCTGTTGAGTTCCCTGAAATAGTTTTCAAATTCGATATGTGCTTTTTTGAAATCGCGGTTATTTTTGGTTGGAATCCAGAGTGGAATTTTGACCAGTGACGATGAGTAGCGGCGGATGTAGTCGGTCATTAAATGCACAGAGTGGGACAGTTTACTGAAATCTCCTCCGGCCTCTGCTTTAAAAAGCAGTCCTATCGTCAAGTCGCAAACCAGATTCACACTAAAGTCGTGAATGTTAATTGTAACCGGAGTATTTCCAGGAAGCGTTTCATCCATTCTCTTATTGATCATTTTTGTGAGACTGGCAAAAAGTGAGTTCAGATGATCTTTTGAAAAATACTTATTGGCCTCTTTTCTCTGCCTTTTCCAGGTTTCCCCATTGGCCGTAAGAACAGTCTGCCCCAGGATCATCGCTGTATTTTGTTCTTTAAGCAGGGTTTCATTGTGAGGGTTGGAAAAAATCTCCTGAATTTCCACTGGAGAAGTAAAAATACAAAACCATTTTGGTCCGGCCCTAAAGCGAAAAGAAGGTCCAAGATCATTGCGGGCCTTAGTTAAAAAGTCCAGTGGAGAGGCAAAGAATTGGTCCACACTTCCTTTGAGCCAGTGAGTAGGAGTGACTTGCGGCAGTTTTGTCGTTTTATCCAATGAAAACCTCAGTAATTTTTGTTCTTTTAAAAGTTTAACCTTTTTCATTTTAATCACAAGTCAATGTTGCCCACTTGTGCTTCTTGCCTCCTGACTTAAAATTAATTTGAGGGTTGAATGGCATTATTTAAGAAAGCAAAACGGGCATGTCTTCAGCACGTGCATAAACATTTTATTGAAAAACGCTGGCAAATGTTTGAAGCTGCTTCAAAAAATCCTGCTGACGTTCAGAAAATAAAATTAGAACAATACATAGAAAAAAATAAAGAGACTGCTTTTGGAGTTGCCCATCAGTTTTCCTCAATTAAGACGCTTGAAGATTATAAAAAGGCCGTTCCCTTATCTGATTACGACAAACTTTCTCCCTGGGTTAATCGCCTGATTGAAGGGGAAGAAAAAGTTCTGACAGCTGAGCCTATAAAAATCTTCGAACGCACTAGTGGTTCAACCTCGGCCAATAAGTATATCCCTTACACCGACTCATTACTACAGGAGTTTTCTTCAGCGACATCTCCCTGGATGTATGACGTTTATTCTCATTGCAAAGGTCTTGCAGGAACCAGCAGTTACTGGTCAGTCTCTCAGGCCTCAAGCATCAGAGAAAAAACAAAAAGTGGTATCAGTATCGGCTTTGAAGATGACTCGGAGTATTTTACTTTTTTAGAGCGATGGGCCTTTAAACAATTAAGCTCCGTCCCTTCAAATGTGGCCCGTGAGCCTAGTCATGAAGAGTGGGAGCTTAAGACACTAATCTATTTAGTTGAGGCAGGTGAGTTGGGATTTATTTCAGTATGGAGTCCTACTTTTGCCATTGGTTTAATTGAATCCTTAGAAAAAAGATTCAATGAAGTTCTACCGCATTTATCTAAGTCCCGGGCACAGATCTTAAAGTTAGCATGCTCACAAAATAGAGTTGATACCCAGGTCATCTGGCCTGCGCTTAGATTTATTTCCTCATGGGCCGACGGTCCTTCAGCTGCTTTCATTCCAAAATTAAAATCACTTTTTCCTCACGCCTATATTCAACCCAAAGGTCTAATGGCCACAGAAGGTGTTGTATCATTTCCATTATGGAATCAGTCGGGATGTGTCGCCGCTGTTCTTGGGCATCACTTAGAGTTTTTACCTCACGGTGAGAGTGAGGCAACAGTCGGTGTGCACGAACTAGAGGTCGGTGGATTGTATTCACCAGTGCTGACAACGGGTGGAGGATTTTATCGCTATCATCTGAAAGATACAGTTAAATGTGTAGGTCATTTCAATCAATTGCCGCTCATTAATTTTGAACAAAAACTAGATAGAGTCAGCGATATGGTTGGTGAAAAACTCAACGCTCACTTCGTCTATGAAACTTTTAATAAAATAAGAGAGTCACTTAAGATTCCTATGGCCTTTGCGATGCTGGTTCCTTTGTATGATGAGACTTCATATCGTCTTTATCTGGAATGCGAGCATGTCATCGATCTAGAAAATCTGGCAAAAAAGCTGGATGAAGCTTTGTCTTCTTCACATCACTATGGTTACGCCAGAAAACTAGGACAACTTAAACCTTTGAGTGTTAAGCGCATTCAAAACGGGCATACTTTATACGAGGAACATCTTGTCTCGCTTGGAATTAAGCGAGGTAATATTAAACCGACGTTATTAGAGTCTCGCCCTGGTTGGGAAAAAGTTTTTTTATCACATGAGGTTCCACTTGCTTGATCAACACTGGTATCCAGTCGCTACATCTTCAGAATTAAGCACTCGCCCTCTGGCCGTGTCTTTATTTAATAAAAGAATTGTTCTATTCAGGAATGCAGACAATTGTGCAGTGGCCTTACTTGATTTGTGTCCTCACAGGAATGCACCTCTTTCACTTGGTAGTGTCGAGAATGGAAAGTTGCAATGTGCTTATCACGGATGGACTTTTGGAGCTGAAGGAAAAATCCTGGGGATTCCCGCACTGGTGGATCAGGAAAAACTCCCTCCTAAATGCGTGCAGTCTTTTAAAGTTCATGAAAGCGAAGAAACAGTTTGGGTGAACATTCAACCTGAAGTTTCAACGACTCCACAATGGGGAGCGCTCGATGGGCACTCTACATACTTTGAAATTGTGACAAAACTTAAAGCACCGATGGATCTGATTATTGAAAACTTCGTCGACTGTGCTCATACTCCTTTTGTTCACAAAGGCCTTTTTAGAAGTCCTGATGTTCAGTTGGTAGAGGCCGTCATTAAAAATACACCTACAGGTGTTCACATTGAAACCTTAGGTGAAAAAAATCAAAAAAGTTTACTGGGAAAACTTTTTATGGGAGCAGAAACAACTGTTCACACGGATGAGTTTATTTTCCCAACTACTGTAAAAGTTGATTACAGTTGGGGGACTAAAAAACAAATCCGCACGATTTCAATCTGTACACCGATGGATGACGA
>JBEIPV010000192.1:0-3668 GCA_040376855.1 Bacteriovorax sp. | reverse complement strand
TCTTTGTATCAATAACTCTGGAGTTCGCTTGTACTTTTAAAGCAACGTCTTTTGCATCATTTTTTAAAAGATAATCGAGATTGTTTAAATCGATAAAGGCCCCATCAATTCTTCCTGCTGCCACTTTTCTCACATTGAAAACATCAGAGACAACAGCTTCTGTTTTAATCACACCGTTTTTTATCAAGGCCGTGAACTCATGGGTGTTGCCGTAATCTTGTACGACTCCAATTGTTTTGCCTTTTAAGTCTTCTAGCTTTGACCAAACAAGTGGCTTATTTTTTGGTTCAACAAAGCCAACCGGAGATTTGAAAAATGCTGGTGATTTAATGAAACCGTCTATGATCTCTTCTTCCCATGCCGGATAAAAGCCAACATAAGAAGGATCACGAGCTGTTTGAATTGCCCGGCTCCATGGGTAGTACTCTACGACAAGTTTAATTCCTTCGGCCTTAAGGGCTTCGCGAAGAATGACAATACCAATGCCCCCTTCAGGAAGAGACTCACCCGTATAGGGCATCCAATTCTCAGAAGCTATTTTCCACGTTTTAGCTGCCACTGTTTCGAATGAAAACAATAAAGCAGTAAAAATTAATAAATTTCTAAACATCTGATTGTTATCCTAACTGACTTGGAAAATCTCTATAGATAATAACAATATAAAATATTTAGTCAGGAGGCAAGAGGGACAGGTGAAATAATGGTCTTAAGGAATTTTCATGGCCAAATCAGCGACTTCTCTAGAAATTTTCTCTTCCAATAATAAAACCGGTACCTTCCATTCAGGGATAAGTTTATAGATCTTTTTTAAGCAAACTGCCCTAATGGCCGGAACGATCTTTCCATCTTCTGCACAAGATTTAAAGAAATCCATAGCGCTTACTCTTTTTGATACATCTTCTTGGGCTTCATTATGAACGCGACCAACAATGGCCCCGCCATTTTTGATGATCTCTGGAGTATGGTGAACTTCTTCATATGATAATGTCTTAAAATCTTCCGCTGTCGGAAGTGTATTTAAGTATTGAGTGAAATGATCATTGTTTTTAAGTTCAGTTGTCTCAACATCTTTTTTTAAGACTTCAGTATTACCCTTTTTTTCAATTTCACCATTCTTAGTCGTCTGTTCAGACTGATTTGAAACTGATTGATTACTTTCAGGATCTTGGAAAAACCAAGCAAGAGTCCCAAGGACAGTAAAATAAATAATAATCGTTATTTTCTTTTTCATTATTTTGTAAGCGATGCCTTCATCAGTTTAGATGATTCTTCTACTGAAGTTTCAACAAACGTCCCTTCAGGTTTTGCATCCATTTTTTTAGCGACGACTGGAGTTTTTAATTCCTTTAATTGATCATCACATTCTTTATACTTTGCTTTAACTCTCTCTAGCTCTTGAACATAAGCGGCACCAACTTTGGGATATTTTGCAATATAATCCTCATAGAAGTCGATGACTGTCTTATATGTTTTCATTTCTTCTAAAAGCTGTGCCTCTGTTTTTACGTGAGAGCGCAAAGTGACTCTTCCTAAGGCATCAGCAATGCTAGCTGTAAGTTTAGTGCTGTCTTCAATTGAACACGTGCTACAGTTCAAAAGAAGATTCTTCAAGGCCACTGCTTCTAACGAATAGGCCCCATTTGCATAGTTCTCACAGGCAGGAAGTCCTGAAAGTAAATGCCCAGGAGGACAGTCGTTGTGAATAAAGCCAATGTGCTCAGAATGCCCATCGCTATGTCTGGCCTCATGGAAGATCGTTCCAATTCTTTTTATTTTATTTGCCTCTGATTCTTTATCTTTGTTAATCAAAAATCTTTCAGCAAACAATCCTTCACCGATTTGTAGAATTCCAACACGAGGTGATGTCGCGAAGACATCATTTCGATCAAGCCTGATCCCTTTGAGAGTCTTTTCAAGCTTTCCTGTGAGGTAAAGCTCAGCTCCTGAGTTCGACATAATGATCGTACCTGCATAGCTCTGCATGCGATTCGCTACTGATGGAGGAACTGGAGTTGCTGGAAAGATGTGGCCTTTTTTCTTCACGAGATTGCGGCCTGTGAAGCTGTAGTCTTCTCCCACAATGAATTTTGCGCGATTAAAAATCCAATTGTACATATGGGCACCATCAACTTTTGATAGCTCTGCCATTGATTGAAATTCTGAATCTACAAGTTCTGACTTATTGTTGTACAGGTAAGTAAAATCACTTTTAAGCAATTGAACGTGTTCCGTTGGGATACTAGAATCAAGATAGATTCCTCCAAACTTTTCATTGGCATGAACAGAGATTGGAAGTGCGAATATAAGGGCCAGTTTTATTGTTTTCATCATTCTATGCCTTTAGCATAGGATGATAATTGAGGTCTTTTGAATTATAAATATTACATAGGTGAAATACAAAGGCCCAAGCTATCCTAGGCCTTTGTTTCCTGAGATTAATTATATTCTTATTTAATATCACCTAAAACTTTAATGAGATTTTTTGAAAATTTATTCATTTGCAAATCATCTTCAAATTCAATAAGGATTGTATCGTCATTTGAAAGATTAGATTTACTTATTTTAGCTTCGATATTTGCCATCTTCCACTGCAGTACAGGGTTAAGATTGTCTATCATTGTTGGTGCTGCTGTTACAGCTACACCAGTTGCTGCTGTAGCTGTCCACATAGTCGCACTTGCGGCACCAGCACCCCAGACGGCCCAACCAGCTATCCATCCACCAAAAACGCCCACAACCAACTCACCCGCACCAATTGCTACTGCTTTCGTTTTACGAAGTTTAGGTGAAAAATTTAAATCATCAATATCATATCCATTCTTATTTCCGACATTGCGACAAGTGTTTGCAGTATAACATTGTTCAAAAATAATTGTTGAATCACTAATTTTTGTCGCTTTTATTGCTGGATAATTAATTTCTCTTGCTTGAAGAGAAGTCATCGTCGTCATTAAAAGTGCAAGCATCGCAACTAATTTCATAAGTTTTCTCTTGTTAAAAATTAAGATTATTGATTCGTTTATGATTGTCGCATTTGTGGATTTGTTTGCGACCTTTTTTCCCATAATTACAGGGTGGAAAATAAAGTGCATAAAGATTAGACGGCCCGAGTACTGATAAGTAGCTCAAAAGTCATGATTTAAGTTCCAGAGTCCTAGAACTTAAATCATTTTATAGTTTTTTAAATTACCTGTTCATCCACACATATTTGTTAACTGGAGCTGAATAGTTACAGACCTTATTCCCAAGCACTTTCCCCTTATACTTTTCAGCACAAGACATCCATACCTGGTTGTTACACAATAAAGTTGGTGAACCCGCCATGTGTGCAAAACAGGCCTTCTTATCATTTACGCATGAAGTGGGAGCATCACAATAAGCTTGATTCATCTGCCCTTTAAGTAAGCTTTGAATCAGATACTTTCCGTTAACCATAACTGGTTTTGTTGGGACTGCTGGTGTTGCTGGTGTAACAGGCGCCACCGGTGCTTTCACTGTCTTAACCCAAACGGCATCATCACCTTTTGCTGTTTTTGTACAAGTGAAATCTTTCACTCTTTTATTAACAAGTTTTAATCCACATGATTCCCAAGAATTATCACTACAAAGAAGGTGTGCACTTCCAGTTAAGTTAGCAAAACATTTATTACTAGCGTTCACGCAAGCAT
>JBEIPV010000142.1:0-6765 GCA_040376855.1 Bacteriovorax sp. | reverse complement strand
GATGCTTACAGCTGCGACTCATGGAGATGAGCTCATTACAACGGAAGTCCTATTTAATTTAACAGGAGAGTTGTTAAAAGGTTATGGAAGTGATGCTCGTCTGACAAAAATTCTTGATGGCAGAGATCTCTACATTATTCCAGTAGTGAGTCCTGACAGCTTTGAAGCACGTCAAAGATACGTTCAAAGCATGGACCCCAATAGAAGCTACCCATGGCCGGATGAACCTAATAATAAAACAGTTGATGTGATCCAATCGATGATGGATTTAACGAATAAAATGAAGTTCACTGGATCCCTTGATCTGCATGCTTATGGAAAACTCGTCATGTACCCATGGGCCTACACGAGAAAAGCTCCACCTGCAGCCGACGTTGTCACTTTCAAAGATCTTGTGGTATCGATGGCAAAAGACAATCAATATAAAGCAGGACAGATCTCTACGACGATTTATGTAGCAGAGGGAAGTAGTGCGGATTACTTTTACTGGAAAACAGGAACGAAGGCCGTGGCCGTAGAAATTGGGAAAGAAAAAATCCCTCATTGGAATAAAATCCCGGCGATCACAAATGAAGCAAGAGAAATGATCTGGACGTTTTTAGAATATTTTAATTAGGAGAGAGTCATGAAAGTTAGTGCAAAACATATTTTAGTCAATCAGGAATTCGAAATCAAAGACATCCAGAAAAAACTTTCAGAAGGAGTTTCTTTTGAAGACCTGGCACGCGATTTCTCAACTTGCCCTTCTGGAAAAGATGGTGGAGACCTGGGAGAGTTTGGAAAAGGAATGATGGTTCCATCATTTGAAAAAGCTGCATTCGCGCTTCTTCCTGGAGAAGTTTCTGAACCGGTAAGAACTCAATTTGGATTTCACTTAATTAAGAGAACTAAATAGAGTTTTCAAAAAATTCCATAATCTCCTGGCGGTCGATCACTGTCGAGAGGGCCCCAGAGGTATGATTGGCATTTTTTCTACTTACTGAATGCGGTGGGCATTCTTTCACCAGGAGTTCCTGTGTAACAGTGGGAACTCCTGTGTCCCTGGTGGCAATGGTTTGATGAAAAGGCACATTAAGGTCTTTGCATGTAATGGCCGGATCATTTAATAAATACATTCTTAAAAACTCTTCATATTTTTTTGGATCACTCATGCCTAAGACTTTCATATGTCTGGCCCTGAATTTTACCAACTGCTCAACATCTGAGTAAGCGTAGATATAAGGTAAGTCTCCGCCACCGACGGCAAACCAGAGCGCTTTCACTCTAGGAACATTCGCCGTAATAATAAGTGATGAGAGACCGCCCTGGCTGGCACCCAAGGTAAAAATGGGAGTTGTCTGGGGAAGATTTAATTTTTGGTCAACGGCATTGATTAAGCTTATAGCTGAGATCGCAGGTTGATAGAAATTTGAATTGAGTTTTTCAACGTTGGGATTAGGGTTACTAAGTTCAGTTGCATAAGGATGAGGGACAACGACGACATAACCTCTTTTGGAAAAGTATTGAGCGTTGGATTCTTCCATCGCTGTTATTCCATCGATAGAGGGAGAAATGATGAGCATATACTTAATTCTTGTAAGGAGTGGCCGGTAGACGTCAGCGCGATATTTCACAGAGTCTAATTCTGTCTGTATCTGAAAGATGTCATAATGGCGGCTTTTTTCTTCGGCCAGCGAGGGAGCGAAAGAGAGAAAAGTGAATATGAGAGAGATCATAAACAACTTCATGATTTAAAGCTAGGCCTCTAATTTTGAAGCTGCAACTAAATTTTAAAAATAAAAATAGCAGAGTTTTTTACATCGATTCTTCAAAGAATTTTCGAGCTTTATGTCTCCATGTGACAGTTGAGAGTGAACCTGCTACATGCCCTGTATTAAGTGTTATGGTCTTATGTTTTGGACAAGTTTTAACAAGTAATTCTTGATTGGCAGTAGGTACTTTATCATCTCTTAATGTCATGGTTTGAACGAAAGGTGTTTTTATATCAGCACAGGCCGTCGAAGGATCGTGAGTCAAATTATTCCTCAAGTAAACTTCATACTCTTTTGGATCAGTAATGCCTAAAAGCTTCATATGTTTCATTCTAAAATTGGAAATTTTTTCAACTCTTGATCTGGCATAAATAGAAGGAAAGTCTCCACCGGCCGTTGCAAACCATGAAGCTGTGATTCGGTCTGAGTAAGAAGCAATAATTAATGTTCTAATACCACCCTGACTTGCTCCCATCGCAAATACAGGAAGCTTCGATGGCAGGTTAAAGTTTTTTTCCGCCAGGGCGATAAAACTTTCTGCAGCGTAAGCAGGTTTGTAGAATTCATCATCTAATTTTTGAATCTCAGGTCTGTCACTATCAACTTCACTTTTATAAGGGAGAGGGATGATGACCAGATACCCGTGGTTGGCAAAGTATTGTGCATTTGATTTTTCAATGACACTCACTCCTGCAATCGTGGGAGTTAAAATGAGCATTGCTTTAATTTTTAACTTGGTCGGTTTGTAAGCAGATGCTTGAAAGCTTCCTTGGGAGATATCAATCTTCATTTGATAGCTATCATACTGGTGAGTGGACTCAACAGGTGTGACTGACTCTGCAGCGAATGAGGTCGTCATGAAAGATAAAAGAAAGAGTGTGATAAGTTTTTTCATATTCCGGACATTAGCGCAGAATAGAGGACCGTGATACTAGACCACGGCCATACAATAAAATTTTATAGAGTTTTTGTAGGGATTGATTGAAGTAGCTGAATACATACTGCTTCAACTTCAGCATCAACTGCAGGTTTGCTCATCGTCGAAACAATTTGTCTGCCGATAATATTCATTCCAATAAAAGAGAGTTGTAATCTCATGATAGATAAGGCCTGAAGACCGTTTCCAGCACTGGCCGTTGCAATCATTCCTGTTTTTGTATTGAATGTATCGCGCCAGTTTTTTGTTGAACGGCTTACCCATGCAAGGAAGTTGTTGAACACTGGAGGAGTTGATCCATTGTATTCCGGAGACACGAAAACAAATCCATCAGCATCTAATTGATCCTTAAAAGGAGCAACTAAAACTTCGGCCTTGTGGTGGGACTCAGCAACGGTTGAATAAAGAGGAAGATTTAGTTCTACTAAGTTAAGTAGGCTGACCTGTGCATTGTGCTTCTTGAAATGAGCAACGATGGCCTCAGCTAGTTCTAAATTTTTCCCGACACTTGTTGTAATTACACATATTTTTTTCATAATCGAAATCTACATGAAGATGCCTGTTTTTAAAAGAGGAAAGGGGAAAATTATTGGGAAAAATGCTTCTAACTATATGTTATCATTAAGGTGTTGAAAAGTTTAGACACTCTAGTTTTACGCCTTGTAATCTTTTCAGTGAAGCCCATGAGGCGACAGGATCTGCTACCATTGGGTCATGAAAACTTTACTTGGGATGTTACTATTCGCAATGTGTTTGTCGTCGGCCGCTTATGCAAAGGTTTACGATTACACTCACAACAATCGTCTATCTTTATTAGAAGATGCAAACGCGTCTGTCGATTTGAAAGTTGAACTGATCAAAAAAGCAAAACACCACGTTCATATCGTCACTTTTTTTTGGGATGATTCTGTTGTGCCAAAACGCTTGGCCGAGGAATTAAATAAGGCCAATGCCCGTGGAGTAGAAGTCCGAATTCTTACTTCTTTTGTGGCCACTATGGGAACTGATCCTTTAGGAAAAGGTAAAAGAACTCTTAATTACAAATCAAAAACAGCAACATTTTCATATTTATCGCTCACTCCTGGTGCAACTTTCTCATTGAATAATAGTCTGCATGAAAAGATTTTTTTAGTTGATGATGAGATTGCCATCTTAGGTGGAAGAAATACTTCTGATAGTAGTCTTAATGGAAAAGACCTTGAAGTGTTAATGGAAGGGCCAGTTGTTAATCAAGTTCAGGATCATTTTAAGAGAATGTACGACTTTGTTCTTGATCAAAGAATCAATAGACACTGTCAAAAGAGAGCTGGACTGGATTCTGAGTGTGTAAAGGAATATAAGTCAACGAGCTTTTCTGAAGATGATAAAAACTTTTTTCGTAATCAGCCGTCGTTTAAAGATGGAAGTGATGCCCGCATCCTTTCTCACGAAGCTCTTTTTCATCAAAAAGATTTTGGTTTTGAAAGAAATGAGAGAATGTATCAACAAGATGACATCTTAGACACTGTTCTAAAAATAGAATTCAAAAAACTGCGTGCTTATAACTATTTTATTATCCCAACTCCAAGATATAAAGATTATCTGGAAAAGAGTTTAAAAGATGGTGATTCAATTGAGATGATCACTAATAGTTATGAATCAGCTAAATTTTCAAGTAACTTTGGATATATTTACTCAATCCCTGATGCAATGGATTTGGTTGAACAAGGCCTTGAATTGCACCAATGGAAAAGGGATCAAAAGCTTAATTACGTACATGAAAAAGTTATGATTTTTGATGAAGACCATGTCATCGTAGGATCGCACAACTTTGGAGTGGGAAGTACGACTGTGAGTAATGAAATTGCTATTGAATTTAAATCAAAAGAGTTGGCAGACAGATTGATTGATGTGTTTGAATCTGAGGCCAGTGATTCAACTGTGACGAGAAAAGCGGATCTAAACTTTCTAGAAGCAGAATATGAAAAGTATAAAATCCAGATCAAACTTCTAAGAACAAAAATCGTTGAAGGTATTTTAAGAGAAACATATTAAAAAAAGGGAGCTAGGCTCCCTTTTTTTATGATCTTAATTTCATATAGTTTTGATAAGCAGGACGATCACTAATCGCTTTCATCCACGAATCAATATTTTTATACTGAGATAAATTCAATCCAATATGGGCAGCAATACTTACAACCGACATTGTATTTAAATCAGCTAGCGTAAAAGTCTTTCCATTTAAGTAAGTTTTTGAAGTAAGGGCATTGTCCAGAGTTGTCAGTAGAGCTGGAATTTTTGCCATGTTTTCATCAATCACCACCTGAGATCTTTTATCTTCAGGCATGAAAACTTTTTGAATGAAAACCTGAATGATAGGGTCTTGAAGTTCTGCTGAAGACCAGAAGCTCCATTGGTATGAAAGAGCGCGCTCTTCAGGAGTTGTTCCTAGAAGCTCAGGCTTATATTTATCAGCAAGGTAAAAGTTGATGGCCATTGATTCAAAAAGATTGATTTCTCCATCAACCATTGCCGGAACTTTTCCATTTGGATTGATTTTTAAAAAAGCTTCTGACTTGTGTTCTTTTGCTCTCATGTCGACATTTTTATTTTCATAAGCGACACCAGTTTCTTCTAAACACCACAGGCATCTGCCGGCACTCGTGCGTGCTGATCCGTAAAGAGTAATCATTGCTAATATCCTTGTTTGAGTTAAGTGATAAGAAGATACGATGACCTAAATTAAATGGCCACAGTAATAGATGGCCGGATAGCTTGCGCACCATACCCAGAAAAAGCGGTTGAGCCCAAAAGTGATAAAGTTTGCTAAATGAAAAATCACTCCCACCAATAGGTAGAATTTTGTAAGTATGGGAAGTGTAAGGACGAGTGGAAAAGAGAGCTCAAAAAGAATAATTGACCATGCAATAAATTGTGCCCAACCCGGGTGGCGGCTTTTTTCCACCATGAAGCGAGGTGTTTTATAGTTGGGTGATGAAACGAATCCATAGACGGCCGTTCCCATTCTCCATTTTGCCGCTTTTATTTTATAAAGCCCTGCCAGGAAGTATGAGCTGATGACCTGCAAAGTGATATACCAAAGGGCGGCCTTACCTAGAAGTGGGTTGATGAAGCCGATAGATAAACACAGGAGGATGATAAGTGTCAGGTAATCACTTCCACCATTGAAGGATCCGCGCCACCTCAGTGTGATCAAAAATGTGGAGAAAAAAAGAATGAAAAATAAAACAAAAAAATGAGGATAAATAATTGTCACGATGGCCGCGCAAAAGCGCACTGTCATCATTTCAATAAATCGCTTATCGATCATGATCCAATCAAGACCTCTTAAGACGATCTTGGGTAAAAATAAATACTCAGTTCTAAGTTCGCTCCATCTCCAGATACCTTTTTCAGTGATGCTTTCTTTCATTTTGATAAATTCCAGCGATTGAAACATCACTGCAATTCCCATCAAACGGGCGACCAGCATGAGTGTGCTTTGTAAATCAATCATCAAATCCCTCCTGATAAAGTGGAGAGATGATAATGTCTTCACGTGGATGGCCCTTTTCATCTACTGCGGCCAGTTTGAACTGGTAGTAAAAAGACTTAGGGTATTTTTTTCGAATAGCATAGATCACCAGATTCTGAGTAATCTTGTAACTTAGAGTTTCCTCAAAAGGTTTTGTTTCATCGTGGATTTCAATATCGTGCAGGAGCTGCTGAATGTGGGACTGGGCCGCCAGCATCAGGTTGCCTTGGTTTACAAATAAGCTTGATAGTGTCGCTTTAGGATTTTGATAAAGAGGCGCCCATTCATTAAAAGTTTCTTCAGAGGACATTTTGGCGCGGTAAAAGAGCAGGCGGGTCTCTTCAAAGTCGTCATAAAACTTCCACGAAGGAATCAATGGCTTAATCAGATTCAGGTACTGGTTATCAATTCCACGCGAGGTTTTTTTAAATAGGGAAAACACAATGATCAAAACAAAGTAGAGGAGGATGCAAAGTAATATAATTAATGAATTCAAGAGTGTTTGATTCCTAAATTTTAAAGTATAAATAAGTATAGCTCAACAATGGTTAAAAAATGAACTC
>JBEIPV010000071.1:0-15756 GCA_040376855.1 Bacteriovorax sp. | reverse complement strand
TTCGGGAATGACTTTTAATGTAATGGTAGACGGAGCTCTTGATCAGAAAATCGAAATCAATGACCTCAATGGAAAAACCATTGGATCATTGATGCCGAAATCGATTATCGATAATATGATTTATACGACACTGATGGGTCTCTTCTCTACAGAAGCGAAATCCTAATTAGTCACTCCTCCGATACTAACTTACAGACTAATGGCATATAGTTTCCTGAACTCAAATGTATTAAGATGAGTTCAAATGAATACAACACCAAAAAAAATTAAATACTCTGTCCTTGATCTCGCTCCCATCGCTGTTAACAACACGGCCGCTGATGCTTTTAGAAATTCAGTTGACCTCGCTCAACATGCAGAAAAATGGGGCTACAATCGCATCTGGTTTGCTGAACACCACAACATGGATGGTATCGCCAGCTCTGCTACTTCTGTTTTAATCGGACACATTGCCGGTAAGACAAATACGATCCGCGTAGGCTCAGGAGGCATCATGCTTCCCAACCACGCTTCACTGGTGATTGCTGAGCAATTCGGAACACTCGAGTGTCTTTATCCTGGGCGTATTGATTTAGGACTAGGCCGAGCACCTGGAAGTGATCAAGCGACGATGCGTGCGATGAGAAGAGATTTAAGCGGGCAGCATTTTGCTGAACAAGTTCAGGAACTATTTCAATATTTTTCCAGCAATCAAGAAGGCGCTAGAGTGATTGCCAATCCGGGAATGGGAACAAAAATTCCGGTGTGGCTTTTAGGTTCTAGTTTATACAGTGCTGAGCTTGCTGGGCGCCTCGGACTTCCCTATTCATTTGCCGGGCATTTTGCACCGGAGCTTATGATGGAAGCCGTTCATGTATACCGTCAGTTCTTTACACCTTCAGTGCACTTAAAAGAACCTTATATTATGATTGGTGTTCAGGTTGTCGCGGCCCCTACAGATGAAGAGGCTGAATTTCTTTCAACCAGTGTGTATCAAAGATTTTTGGCCTTAATTAAGGGGCAATCACTTAAGATGCAACCACCGGTAAAAGATATGAGCGGATTGTGGAATGCTAATGAAGAGCAATACGTGAAAGCAAAATTACAAACCTCTGTTCGTGGAGGACCTGAAAAAGTGAAAGCTCAACTTTATCGTTTGGCCGAAACAACAGGTGCAGATGAGCTCATCATCGCTTCTGATTTATACGATCACAAAGACCGCTTAAGATCTTACGAGCTTGCGGCCCAGGCCTTAAGTTAAATTCTTTTACTTTCTGTAAGCTTCTTAATTAATTCTTCGTGAGTTTTTTGAAAAAGATCGATTTTATCATGGAGATTTCGAATCTCCATTTCTGCTTTCAGGTTAATCATATAATCCGAGCGGGCCCTTCTTCTATCTTTTTCTTCCTGACGATTCTGGCTCATCATAATGATAGGCGCTTGCAAAGCGGCCACACATGAAAGAAGTAAATTTAAGAAAATAAATGGGTATGGATCTACTGGTCTAGTCTGCCAGAGAACTGTATTCAAAAGAACCCAAAAAACTAAAAACGCACAAAAGCTTATGATAAAAATCCAGCTTCCACCGAAGTCTGCAACTTTATCTGAAACTTTCTGTCCAAATGTTGCTCCATCGTCGTTTTCAACTTCATGAAGCTTGGTGCTCAAAAAATGTTCGTCTTCTATGGCCTTATTAACTAAGGTTTCCATATTTTTAATTTCAATTTCTTCTTCAGATAAAAGCTCTTTAATTTCGGTATTGTTGTCTTCCATCCTGATTTCCTTATTTTTTTAATTTTAAAATTAAACTAAAAATACAACCCGCGACTAGTCCCCAAAAGGCGGAGCCAATTCCAAAAAGTGAAATTCCTGAAGCTGCTACAAAAAATGTCACCATCGATGCTTCACGATCTTCTTCGTGATGAACGGCCGAACTAATACTGCTATTGATAGTACCAATTAAAGCAAGCCCTGCAATCGTCATACTTAACTCTTTTGGGAATGCCACAAAAATTCCAACGATTGCACTCGAAAAAAGTCCTACAAAAATATAAATGATCCCTGAAGTCACCGCCGCTGTGTAGCGCTTTTTCTCGTCATGATGAGCTTCTGGCCCCATGCAAATAGCTGCCGTAATCGCCGCAAGATTAATAGTGTAACCGCCAAAAGGAGCAATCAATAAATTTGTAAATCCTGACCAAGCTACAATTTTTGAAATTGCTGGTTTGTAATCAAAAGCTTTCATGACAGCAACACCTGTCATATTTTGAGATGTCATTGTCACAACAAATAATGGAATCCCGACTCCAATAATACTGGCAAGGCTAAATGCTGGAGTGATAAATTCCGGGCGCAAAATTGTAAAATCAATGGGAGTGAAATGCAGCAAGTTTTGAATCCATGCCACCATCACGCCTAAAGCAAGAACAATGACAATATTGTAGCGCTGGAAAAATCGTCTTCCCAACATGTAAGTAAAAAACATCACCATGGCCAAAACAACTTGTGTCTTCATTGAAATAAAAATTTCAAATGCAAAATGCAGTAAAATCCCGGCCAGCATAGCAGAGGCAATCCCCACTGGAATTTTGTTCATCATTTTTTCAAAAAAACCAGTGATTCCACAAATAAGAATCATCAGAGAAGAAAAAATAAAAACGCCGATACATTCGGCCAGAGTGAATCCTCCCACACTAGTAATGAGCAAGGCCGCACCAGGAGTTGACCATGCAAACATAATGGGAATTTTATATTTAAAAGAAAGTGCCACCGTGAGAATTCCCATGGCAACACAGATGATACCAAGCCATGCCCCGGCCTGAGTGGCCGATGCACCTGCCGCTGTCGCGGCCTGAAAGACAATAACGGCTGAACTGGTATAACCCACCAGCACTGCAATAAGACCGGCAACGATGGTAGAGAGACTGAAATCATTAAAAGTATTTTTCATGATACTAATATTATCCACTAATGAATCTTATTGCATCTAAAATTGACATGACTCACACCGGTTAGTTACTGTAGAAAAAATTCAATTTTGGAGGCTTCATGATTTATGAACTTACAGTCACTCAATTTATCAAAACATTAAAACAACTGGATACATTTTTAGATAAAGCAGCAGGATTTGCTGACTCTAAAAAATTCGACGTTGAAGTTCTTCTTCAATCAAGACTTGCTCCGGATCAATTCAACTTTATCCGCCAGGTTCAAATCGCTTGCGATACAGCTAAGCTAGGTGCTTCTCGTTTAACGGGAAAAGCAGCACCATCTCATGATGACAGCGAAAAAACTCTTGCTGAAGTAAGAGCTCGCATTCAATCAACTGTAACTTACTTAGAAAGTTTTTCTGAAGCTGATTATAAAAATGCAGCAGAAACAACTGTGACTCAACCACGTTGGGAAGGTAAAACTCTTACTGGAAACCAATACGTTGTTCACCACATGATCCCGAATCTTTACTTTCACGTAACGACTGCTTACTCGATCCTAAGACACAATGGGGTTGATGTTGGAAAGAAAGACTTTTTGGGAACTATGCCATATAAGCTTCCATAAAATAAAAAGGCCCGCATACAGCGGGCCTTTTCTTAGTATTCTTTTTTACCTTTTTCTTTTTTCTTATCTTGTTTTTCTTTTGTTGTAAGTTTCGGCTTAGTTTTATCCTTACCTTTGTCCTTTCCCTTATCTTGTCCTTTTGCCATTGAAAACTCCTTTTTTTGGTTTAACGGTCTATTTAAGTTTACTACAAAAATTTATTTATAGTATCAATAAATACAGCACCGTAATTTTCCAGCTTATTTTGCCCAACACCGTGAACCATTAAGAATTCATCAGCATTTCTTGGCCTTAAAGCACACATATCGTGAAGAGATTTATCATTGAAAACAATGTAAGAAGGGAGATTCTTCTCTTTTGCCAGACGATTTCTCAACTCTTTAAGGGCATCAAATAACTCATCTTGACCGTGGGCAGTGCCCGAAGTCTTGCTGGCCACACGTTTTTTATCTTGTTTAGCACTAGTTTTAGCACGCGCCACAGACTCATCTTGTTTTCTTAATTCAAGCTTAATTTTACCAGAGAGGATTTCCTGGGCCTTATTTGTTAAAGCAAGGCTTCGGTATTCCCAGTTTTTAATATGAATGTAATTAAGGTTTAAAAGCTGTCTTAAAACGCTGTTCCAGTGCTCTTTAGGCTGATCCTTTCCAATTCCATAAACTGAGAGCGTATGGTGATTGCGATCATTAATCTTTTGATTTTTACTTCCGCGGATGACATCAATAATGTGACCGGCACCAAAAGATTGATTTGTTCTATAAATAGTCGACAGCATTTTTTGAGCGTCAACCGTTGCATCCCAAAGAGTCGGCGGTTCGATACATGAATCACAATACCCGCAAGTTTCTGCTCCGATTTCACCAAAGTATCGAAGAAGATAACTTCTTCGACAAGCGGCCGCTTCACAAAGGGCCAGCATACAATCAAGTTTAAAGCGCGCCACTTTTTTATAGTTTTCGTCAGCGTCTGTGGTCTCTAACATTTGTGAGAGTTTTACAATATCCTGAAGACCGTAAATCATCCACGCCGTTGAGGCCTTTCCGTCACGTCCCGCTCTCCCCGTTTCCTGGTAATAACTCTCAATACTTTTTGGTAAATCGAGATGGGCCACAAAACGCACATCGGGTCTGTCGATCCCCATACCAAAAGCAATGGTTGCAACTACGATGATTTTTTCTTCAATATTAAAAAGTTCCTGATTCATCGCTCTTTCATTTTGTGAAAGACCTGCATGATATGGAACGGCCTTATAACCTAGCTTATTTAGCGCCGTTGACACTCGCTCAACTTTATCGCGTGAAAGACAATACACAATCCCTGTATCGTCAGGGTGGTGAGTTTTGATAAACTCATCAAGCTGCTTAATCTCATCACTGCGCTCAAGAATCATGTATTTAATATTCGGGCGATCAAATGATGAAACAAATATTGAAGGAGCTTTCATGTGCAATTGATTAGTAATATCAATGCGAGTTTTAGCATCTGCGGTAGCTGTTAATGCAATCACTGGAACATCAGGGAATCTTTCTTTCAACTCCCCTAAGCGTGTGTAGTCTTTTCTAAACTCATGTCCCCATTGAGACACGCAGTGAGCTTCATCGATAGCAATCAGTGAAACCTGGATCTGATCAAAAAATCCGCTTAAAGCCCCACTTAAAATTCCTTCAGGAGAAACGTAAACGATTTTAACTTTGCCATTTAAAATTTGTGATTTTGATTTTTGGGCTTCACTATAACTTTGTGATGAGTTTAAAAAGACAGCGTCTACACCATACTCTTTCAGGTTCATAACCTGATCCTGCATAAGAGAAATAAGCGGTGAAATAACTAATGTGACACCATCAAGATATAGAGCAGGAATCTGATAACAAAGTGACTTACCACCACCTGTTGGCATAATCGCCAGAGTGTCCTTCCCATCTAGGATAGAGTTGATAATGTTGTACTGCTCGAATCTAAAATTATCATACCCGAATGTTTCTTTTAGAATGTGGTGAAGTTTTTGGTCTCTCATTTTAATTCATCTCTCTTAGTGGATTGATTAAATCATCCAGTCCGTTGAGCTTAATCTCATATAAAAGACCCAGAAGTGTTCCGAGTTCACCTTTCGGGAATCCCTGATCGTAAAACCAAAGGACATAACTTTCAGGAAGATCAATGAGCAGCCTTCCCTGGTACTTACCAAAAGGCATAGTCACTTTGGTGAGTTTTATTAAATCGTTTTGTTCAAAATTCATAAGTGGAATTATCTGATTTTGGAGGCGTATTGCCAAGCATGTTTAAGCAATTCTTGATCATTTAAATGCTCTTTATTCAACTAAGTCAAAAAAAATAGATAGTGAAACTCTAGCGTCAACCTTGACACTCGAAAATACGGCCCCATCTTTATAGTAGCAATGACGTACACGTACGTTATCTGACTTAAGGGGAGGAATATGAATAAATTTGATAGCATCGTTGAGGGATCTTTATCCATTGCTCAAAGTGAAGCACTTAAAAGAAAACATAGCGAACTGACTCCAGAACACTTGGTTTACGGGTTGATGAATAACCCTCAAACATTCTCGAGCCGATCATTAAAAAAATACTCAAAAGAGCTAGAGACTCTTTTGAAAAATATACCAACAACAAAAAACAAGTTGGAAATGGAGCATCTTAAGGCCAGCAGTAAATTTTCTGAGTGGCTAACTTATGCTTCATCAAATGCCATCCAAAACGGTCGTCAGGAAGTCACTGAGACCGACCTGCTAAAGTACCTGGCACAAATGCTGCCAGAATTTAAGATCGACTACAACGATCTTAAAACTGAAAACGCTGAAGGCGTAAGTGAAAAACCCGCCTTCTTAATCAATCTTAATGAGCTGGCCGAAAGCGGAAAACTAGATCCGGTTATTGGCCGCTCAAAAGAGATTCGTGCGGTCATGGAAATTCTAGGACGAAGAGGAAAAAATAATCCTGTTTTAGTAGGTCCAGCTGGTGTTGGTAAGACGGCCATTGTTGAAGGTCTTGCTGATGCGATTGTAAAAGGAAAAGTTCCCGATGTTCTGGAAGGTAAGATTGTTTACTCACTAGAACTTGGGGCCTTAATGGCCGGTACAAAATACCGCGGAGAATTTGAAGAGAGACTACAGAATCTTTTAAAATTTATTAAAGATCAAAATGGCCAGGCGATTTTATTTATCGACGAGCTTCACCAATTAGTTGGCGCCGGAAGAACAGACGGTGCTATGGATGCGGCCAATTTATTGAAACCAGCTCTTGCCCGTGGAGAGCTACATTGTATAGGTGCAACGACGCCCGAAGAATACCAAAAATATATTCTGAATGATTCAGCTCTTGATCGACGCTTCCGTGGGGTTCCGGTAGACGAACCAACAAAAGAAGATGCGATTGAGATATTGATGGGTATCAGAGAAAAAATGGAGATCCATCATGGAATTAAAATATCTGACAGAGCTATTTATGATGCTGTCTTTTTGTCTAGCCAGTATATCCCTGATAAGAACTTACCAGACAAAGCGATTGATCTTATCGATGAGGCCAGTTCAGCACTCAAGTTATCAGCAGAGGCAATGCCCGCCGACCTCGCTGAACTAGAAGGTGAAATCAGAACGAAAAAGATCTATGCGAAGTCTCAAAGCAAGTCTTCTGAGATTGAAAAAGAGATCAAAGCACTGGAAGAAAAATTTCAGGACGGCAAACTTCACTGGGAACACGAAGTTTTAGCACTGAAAAAAGTGTCTGAACTAAAACACCAATTGGAGAGATCTAAATTTGAACTGGAGCAGGCTCAGCGTAATCAGGATTACGAAGCTGCTTCAAAATTAAAATACTCTGTGATTCCAGAAATTGAATCACAGTTAGCGAATTCAAGCAGCAACTGGGTTTTATCAACTCAGCACATTGCCAGCGTGATTTCGCGCCAGAAAGGAATTCCTGTTGAAAAGATTTTAAAATCTAAACAAGAACAAATCCTTGAGCTAGAAGCGTATTTAAAAAATAAAGTCTTCGGACAAAATGAAGCACTTCACGAGATTTCAGAAGTGCTGGTTACCGCACATGCGGGTCTTTCTGATCCGTCGAGACCATTGGGTTCCTTCTTACTGAAGGGACCTTCTGGTGTCGGTAAAACAGAAACGGCCAAAGCATTAGCTGAATTTCTATTTGGTTCTCAGGATAACCTGGTTCGTTTTGACCTTTCAGAATTTTCGGAGAAACACTCCGTCTCTAAACTGATTGGTGCACCAGCGGGTTACGTTGGATACGAAGAAGGTGGTGTCCTGACTGAAGCGATTAGAAGAAAGCCTTATTCGGTTATTTTATTTGACGAGGTTGAAAAGGCCCATCATGACTTCTCTGATATTCTTTTACAGATTTTAGATGATGGTCGATTGACGGACAACAAAGGACGCACCATTGATTTTAAGAACACGATTATTTTAATCACAACCAACTCTAAAAACTTAGAGGCTGATTTTAAACCGGAAGTTCTTGGACGCCTTGATGCGATTTTAACTTACAACCCTCTTGATAATTCAATCATGGCCAACTTGATTGATAAACAAGTACAGATGTTAAATGAGAGACTGGAGAGCAAAGAGCTTTCAATTCAGCTAGACAAAAAAGTCTACGAAGAATTAGCGAAACGCGGTTACGATCCTCGTTTTGGTGCACGCCCACTTCAGTCGGTCTTCTCTCAGATTGTCACTCGCCCACTTTCTAAAAAAGTGCTCGAAGGGCATCTGGAAAAAGGCCAGATGAAAGGCATGTGGAAAGATGATCAGGACAGTGGCCACCACATCGAATTTGAAATGCTTCAATAAATAAAAAACCCCAAGTGATCTGATTAGTTCCTGATCAGATCACTTGGTCATACAAATCATCTGCAAACACATAAAAAAGCTCAACCATCGATTATTTATACCAATAATTAGACACACATTTTTAATTGCACTTTGAAACTGGCAATTATTAACCACCTAAATTGACATGTATTTTCAAATTTAATCTTTGTCCAAGAATAGCCGATTAAAATATAGGAAAATCAAGCATATTAAACAGTTAGGTTGCCGAAGCTTAATGTATAAAAAGAATCTGTTTATCAAAATTAGCTTATCCAGTCTAGTTGCAATTGCTGCTATCGCATTTGTGTATTTTCAATTCAACGATTCAAAAAATAAAAAAACTGCTTCATACACTCACCGCTTGATGATGAATTCATCTCAAGAAAGACCGATCTTACGAAAGATTGCCAGTGAAGCTGAGAGAGAAATTACAAGAGAAGAAAAAAGAAATTCAAAATATGAAACTCGTGATCAATCAAATAGAATAAATCACCAACAAGACTCTGATAATAACTTTGTCTCTGCCCCAGCTAAAAATAACTTTTTTAACTCTTCTGAAGTTATTCACTCTGTTGATAATGAAGTCTCTAAAAATTATGCAGAGACAGAAGTTTCTTACGAAGCTGAAACCAAAGAACAAGAAAAAAAGAAATCTACAATTGAGGAAACATCAACTTTTGCAGTTGGTGGAAGATACAATCAGAAAAAAACTGAAGAGAAAAAAACGACGACAACGTCGACTACTTCTTCAGGTGGTCAATCTTCAGGGAAAAAACCACTTGTTCAAGGTACCATAGCTCCTCTTGTCGGACTTGTGACTTCATCAGGTAGTTCTTTAAATAACCTTATTTTCAATGAGCTTTGGGCAGCCAACACTTGTACCAATGCCTCAGTTATGATCTTTGACCTGGCAACCATGTCAGTGCTTGCCAATAATCCTTTGAACGAAAAAGTTCTGGATAGTACTACACGATTTGAATTTGATCCAATCAAGCTGGAATTAGACCTTAAAACTCCGGCCCGCTATATGCTGAAAACTCATGGGTGTTTACAGAACTATGAAAGAATCATCACTAATTTTTATAGCATTCAGGATTTAACATCTGGAACGACTCTTATTTCTAAAACAGTAAAGTCTTCGATCAATATCGCTTACAACGAATTACAACTCGAAGAGTTTGCCAAATTCACAGACAATTTCAGTAACTACAATTTTACTGAAAAAGACCTGGAAAATGCTTATAACGACCTAAGCAGTTCAAGTGAATTCAGCTCGAATTTTGCTCAAGTTTTTGGAGGAGCACAGCCTTCAGTTTTATTAAATGCAGCTCCTGATATTTCTTCAGTCGTAATCCCTACTTCTCTCGTTGAAAAAACAGCTACAAACTTTTCTATCTCGGCCCAACAATGGAGCTCAAGTTACACGATTGCTTATGAATGGTGGATTGATAACAATTTGGTCTCAACTAATTCATCGGCGAACTACACTCCATCTGCTAATAGTAAATCGGCCCTACAGTTAAAACTTTTCATTGGTAAAAAGAATGCCGGAGACAATCTGGTAGATAGAAGCCAGCCATTTCATGAAATCTCATCGACATTAAATGTTCAGGATACATATCCTGTTGTATCTCCTTCAATCGCAGTAGCGCCGGCCGACACTCTTTCAAATGATGGTGTCATCAGCTTAATCCATACAACTGGGGCATTAGATAACTCTACTTATGTGAACTGCTCTACTTTTAGTTCATACGCCATTAAAGAAACAAATGCAGCTCCAAGCGCTTCTGATTTTACTTATACTTGTAATGGTGGTCCGACTGAAAATCTTTCTTACACTCTTCAAGATTCCAACGATGGAGTTAAGACTCTCTATATCTATGCTATTGATGTTAACCAGCGTATTTCAGCTCCTGCGATACTGAGCGCGAAAGTAGACCAAACACCTCCTCAAATCGCCTTTGTTAATTTACAACCATCTTACCGTGCTAATGCCTCTCATACTTTTACTTGGTCTGTAATTGAACAAAATTCACTTAATACACTTAATTATCAAATCGAATACTTTGATGGTTCAAGCTGGAGCAATCTTCCAGTTGTTCCATCCACAAATGGTTCATTATTAAACGCACAGTTTTCAACAAGCATTGCTTTTAGCAATACGGCCATTCCAAATGCGCAAATAAGAATTAGTTTTACAGATGCGGCCGGAAACTCTAGTCAGCTGACTTCGCCAAGCATTTCTATTCAAAAACCATTTTTAGGGATTTCACCAACTTCTTTTAACTTTGGTTCAGTGGTCTCTCTTTCAACTGGGACGACACAAATCTTTTCAATTAACAACTCTGGACTTGCTCCAACAGATGCTTGTTCTGCACCTGTGTTATCTGGTGTTAACGCTACTGAGTTTGCCATTATAAATAACTCATGTACATCAAGTGTTATCAATCCAAGTGGGCAATGTACAATCGAAATCGCGGCAACACCTTTATCAAAAGGATCTAAGACAGCATTCATTACACAAACCTGCGGTCCTGATAGCATTGGTACATCAATCAGCTATTCGTCGACAAACAATCCACCGACAAGACCGATTGATAACTTCCTGAGCGTTAATGAAGACACTCCGACTTCAATGACATTACTTCAGGGAAGTGACCTGGACTTTGACACTCTCGTATACGCTATTGGTACACCTCCAACTCATGGAACAATTTCAAATTGTCTTGCAAACAATAACGATCTTGTGTGTGATTATACTCCTGATCAAGACTTTAATGGTGCAGATAGTTTTACGTATACTATTTTTGATGGGACTCATTATAGTGCTCAAGAAGCCGTTGTAAACATCACCGTTAATCCAATGAACGATGCACCTGTAATGTTAGCAGACCAGACAATTGCAGCAGCAGAAGATACTCCATTAAATATTACTTTAAATGGTGCAACAGACTTTGATTTACCAGCTCAGACTATTTCTTATAAACTGGTGACTCCTCCTGCACATGGAACACTTAGCAACTGTATTGATTCATCAACATTTAAACCCGATATCTCTTGTACATACACTCCATCAGTTAATTATAATGGCAGTGATACATTCACTTATATCGCAAACGATTCACTTACTAACAGTGCGACTTTTGCAACAATCACAATTAATATTAGCTCAGCGAACGATGCTCCGACACTTTCAACTCCACAAGCTATTACACTAGCAGAAGACAGCGTTCATAGTTTTAATCTGGGTCTTGGAAATGATATCGATGGCGACAGTCTTGATTATTTAATCCTTAATAATCCGGATTCTGGAACCCTGACTTGCACAGGTGGAACATCAAGAGCTTGTACTTACACTCCGAATGCTAACTTTACAGGAAGTGATTACTTTACTTATAAAGTAAACGATGGCTCTCTTGATTCAAATATTGCCACAATTAATATTACAATCACGCCAGTTAACGATGCTCCTACTTTAAATGCAACTCAAACAGTAGCAACAAACGAAGATACAGTTTTAAACTTTAACCTGAATGCCGGTGCTGACATTGAAGGAGATGCTCTGTCATATATTCAGGTCACAAATCCAGCGTCTGGAACTCTTGCCTGTACTGGTGGTGCATCACGCTCTTGTACTTACACTCCGGCCTTGAATTTCTCTGGGACTGCGACGTTTACTTATAAAGTCAACGATGGGCTTCTGGATTCAACAACTGCGACAGTCACAATCACAGTCAACCCGGTTAACGATGCTCCTACTCTGGCTGCAACACAGGCCGTTTCAGCAACAGAAGACACTGTAAAAAACTTTAACTTAACGGCCGGTGCCGATGTTGAAGGAAACGCTCTTACTTACACGATTACTTCAAATCCATCGACAGGTACATTATCTTGCACCGGTGGTGCTTCCACTGCTTGTACTTACACCCCAGTTCTCAACTTTCATGGAACGACAACATTTACTTATATAGTAAACGATGGTGCAAGTGACTCAACAACTGCAACCGTCACGATAACAGTGGCCCCAGTCAACGATGCTCCGACTATTCCAGCGACTCAATCAGTGGCAACATCTGAAGATGATCCTGTTACTTTTGACTTAAATACTGGTTCTGATGTTGACGGTGACTCACTTACTTATCAAATCGTCTCTAATCCATCGACAGGTACACTCCTTTGTGATGGAGGAATCTCTAAGACTTGTACTTATACTCCGGCCTTAGATGATATTGGAACATACACTTTTACTTACAAAGTAAATGATGGTCTTCTTGATTCAAATACAGCAACTGTAACAGTCACTGTTTCTAATAGTAACGATGCCCCATCAATGGCGGGCAATCAATCTTTTTCAACAAACGAAGACAATGCTTTAAACTTCACACTATCTGGCGCAGTCGACATTGATGTTCCAGCGCAAACGCTTTCATATAAAATTTTTACTCAAACTGCTCATGGAACGATTTCAAATTGTATCGTCACAGGATCTTATAGCAGTGACCTGACTTGTACTTACACTCCTGCTGCTAATTATAATGGGACGGATTCATTTACGTATAAAGCGTTTGATGGAATTGCAGAATCAAACACAGCATCCACAGTCAGCTTCACAATCAATCCGGTAAACGATGCACCAGTTATGGCCGGCAATCAGACTGCCACAACAAATGAAGACACAGCAATCAATGTCACTCTATCTGGTGCAACGGACATTGATGTTCCGGCCCAAACAATTTCATATAGAGTTGTAACAGCTCCAGCGAATGGAACTCTTACAAATTGTATTACAAGTGCAGCTTATTCAACTGATGTGACCTGTACTTACACTCCTAATGCAAACTTTAACGGCACTGACTCATTTGTTTATAAGGCCAATGATTCTGTGATCGACAGTAGTACAAACTCTACTTTTACTATTACAGTGACTCCGGTGAACGATGCTCCGACACTTCCTTCTACGCAAGCAGTTGCAACGAATGAAGACACTGTTTTAAACATCACTTTAAACGCTGGTACTGATATCGAAGGAAGCTCTCTTTCATACATTAAAGTGACAGACCCTGCGAGTGGAACTCTGTCTTGTACAGGTGGGACGTCAAGAGCTTGTGTTTACACTCCAGCTCCTGAGTTTAACGGAACGACAACTTTCACTTACAAAGTAAATGATGGTTCATTAGACTCTAACACCGCAACTGTAACAGTCACGGTTAATGCAGTTAACGATGTACCAGTTATGAATGGCGATCAATCTCTTGCTACGAATGAAGACACTGCCGTGAACTTCACTCTTAATGGTGCAACAGATATTGATGTACCTGCTCAAACAATTTCATATAGAGTTGTAACTGCTCCAGCGAATGGAACCCTTACAAACTGTATCAACGCCGGTGCTTACTTAACTGACGTTACGTGTACATATACGCCAAATGCAAACTTCAATGGAACAGACACTTTTACTTATAAATCTTACGACTCGGTAGCTGACAGCGCCAGTGTTTCAACAGTTACAATTACAGTTAATACGATTAACGACCCTCCAGTCATGGCCGGCAATCAGACTGCCACAACAAATGAAGACACTGCAATTAACGTCACTTTATCTGGTGCAACGGACATTGATGTTTCGGCCCAAACAATTTCATATAAAGTTGTAACCGCTCCAGCAAATGGAACTCTTACAAACTGTATTACAAGTGCAGCTTATTCAACTGATGTGACCTGTACTTACACACCAAATGCAAACTTTAACGGCACTGACTCATTTGTTTATAAGGCCAATGATTCTGTGGTCGACAGTAGTACAAACTCTACTTTTACTATTACAGTGACACCGGTGAACGATGCTCCGACACTTCCTTCTACGCAAGCAGTTGCAACGAATGAAGACACTGTTTTAAACATCACTTTAAACGCTGGTACTGATATCGAAGGAAGCTCTCTTTCATATATTAAAGTGACAGACCCTGCTAGTGGAACTCTGTCTTGTACAGGTGGGACGTCAAGAGCTTGCGTATACACTCCTGCTCTGAATTTCAACGGTACAGCAACGTTTACTTACAAAGTAAACGACGGTTCATTAGACTCTAACACCGCAACTGTAACAGTCACTGTTAATGCGGTTAACGATGCACCTACTCTTCCATCAACTCAATCAGTTGCGACGAATGAAGACACTGTCTTAAACTTCAACTTAAATACTGGGACTGACGTCGAAGGAAGTGCACTTTCTTATGTTAAGCTGACCAACCCTTCAAGTGGAACTCTGACTTGTACAGGTGGAACATCGACAGCTTGTGTTTATACTCCTGCTCTTAACTTTAACGGAACAACGACATTTACTTACAAAGTCAATGATGGATCACTTGATTCAAATACAGCTACTGTCACAATTACGGTTAACCCGATCAATGATGCTCCAACTCTTCCTTCGACTCAAGCATTAGCAACGAATGAAGACACGACACTTAATTTCAACTTAACGACAGGTACAGATGTAGACGGCAACACTCTTACTTATGTAAAACTGACTAATCCGGCAAGTGGAACACTAACGTGCACAGGTGGAACATCAACAGCATGCGTGTATGTTCCTGCAGCAAACTACAATGGGAGTGTAACTTTCACATATAAAGTTAACGATGGATCTCTTGATTCAAACACAGCAACGGCAACAATAACGATCAACGCTGTAAACGACCTTCCTGTTGTTGGAGCTAACCAAAACTTCGCCGTGAATGATAACTCTGCTTACAACTTCACTTTAAATTCTGGAACTGACATCGATATTCCAGCACAAACATTAAGATACAAAGTCATCACGGCCCCTACTAAAGGAACCTTGAGTAACTGTATTATAACCGGATCTTATTCAACTGATCTAACTTGTACTTATACGGCCAACGTAAACTATAACGGAACTGACTCATTCACTTACCTGGTAAATGATACTGTCGCTGATTCGTCATCTGTAGCAACTGTTACATTTACAGTAACGGATACGACTCCTCCGTCAGCTCCGGCCATCCTTCTGGCAAGCAATAATTATACAAATTCATTGAGTGCTGCTTTCACGGCCACAAGCTGTACAGACACACCATTCATTCTTATTAATGAATCAACTCAACCGACTGCAGGCGCCGCGGGATGGGTAGCATGTACGACGACAGCAAGTGCTTTAACGTATACGATGTCGGCCGGTGCCGGAACTAAATCAGTAAAAGTCTGGTCAAAAGATGCCAATGGAAACGTCTCTACCGCATCATCAAGCTTCTCGATCGTTTACGAAGTGACTGCTCCAGTGCTTACGATCACCAGCCCAACATATGTGAAAGGAAGTGCTGTTTATACTGTTAACTGGACTGCGACTGAAACGAAC
>JBEIPV010000109.1:0-9602 GCA_040376855.1 Bacteriovorax sp. | reverse complement strand
TACGATATGAAAAAGCTCTTCCTTTGTGGTGGGTTTTCTGATGCCGAATACACAACGACGACTGAAGTTTATCCGGATAGTCCTAAGGTGACTGACGAGATTTGCAATGCTGCTCAAGTGGCCGCTATTTGTGGTGGGTTAGATTTTATTAAAAAAGTATAAAATTTATGAGTATTCCTGTAACGAGCAATCGTCGAAAACTAGAATTCGATAAGAAACTAAAACAAATCGAAAAAGATGAGTTGAAATTAAAAGCTCTTGAACAAGAGCTTTTAACACTTCAATCGAGAGTGGCCACAGAAGCGGCCCCTATCGTAAAAGAATTTTGCGATCTAAGATTTGAAAACCTAACAAGGCTCCAGCATCATCTTGCTGATTCATCTTTTAAGAAAAAAGAAAAACGCCACATTATTCATCTGATGGTTGAACTTGCTTATGGATTACAAAACATGGGCGACTCCAGAGCGGAAGCTTTTTTAGATGAACATCTTTCTGAAGAAAATTCTGAAGCAGAAGAAAAAGAAGATGAGTTCGAATCTGATAAGTTTAAACCAGCTCCGTCAGCAGAAAAAATGGCGGAAGGCACACTTGAAATAAAATCTCTCTTTAGACAGCTGGCAAAAGTTTTTCATCCAGATAAAGAGCCGCTAGAGCATCTTAAAGAAGAGAAGACATCTCTTATGAAGAAGATTACTGCTGCCTATGAAAATCAAGATCTGTATGGGCTTTTGAAGCTTGAGAAAGAGCATCTTGGTGAAAGGGAGTTTTCGGAAGATAAAATGGAACTTTATACCAAGCATATCAATGATCGCTTGAAAGGACTTAAATCTTTTGAGGCCAGCTTAAAAAAGCATGGTCCGTTATCTACTGTATATAAGTTTATCTATTCTCAAAAAGTCACAATCCAAGAGTACAATATAAAGAATGAACTCTCGAAGATTGAAGATGAAGTTCAAAAAGAGAAGGA
This sequence comes from Bacteriovorax sp., assembly GCA_040376855.1. GTDB lineage: Bacteria > Bdellovibrionota > Bacteriovoracia > Bacteriovoracales > Bacteriovoracaceae > Bacteriovorax. Next base: position 8,635 of record JBEIPV010000109.1, on the reverse strand, counting down.
GCTTCAGCAGATTATCTGGGATAGTGGAACGATGAAAAATTATTTAAAGTCTTAAATTATTTATAAAGTCTTTAAGTACTCTAGCAACTCATCTTTTTCTACTTCAGAAAGGCTTCTAAATTCTTTTTCGTGGCCTTGATTCGTTCTACCTGAAAGGGTTGTATCGTAAAATTCGCTATTAAAATTTTTGTTACCTGAGTTACCGATTTTAACCATATCAAGATTTTGGTTCCCAACAAGAAATATTGTTGGACGAGACTCTGGTCTTAAAAAATGCCATAACGTGGGAACAGAGCCATTGTGCATATAAGGAGCTGTTGCCCATAAACCTTCAAGGATAGGAGCTACATAACCTTTATTCTGATTAAATTGAATTGCATCACTCCATACTGAGTCTTCCAGGTATTTCACTAACGACGGACTGATGGCCTTCCAACGCTCAGGATCTGAATTCATTTCATTTTGTGGAATGATCACGTTTGGAAAAGAGACAAGTTTAGATTTTTTACTTCCATCCCACTGGTATTCACCATGACACTGAAGACAGTTGTTATTGTAAATCTCAAACCCACGGCGAGCTGATTCGATATTAATACTACCTGGAAATACAGGTGTCTTATAAGTTTTTAAAATAGGAGAGACTGTTTTAATAACAGCTTCTACATTCTTCAATGCACGCTTAGGAGTTTGTCCCATTGTTGGAATAGTAAAGAGTGCAACAACAGTAGATGCATCAGCAAGCTCACTGTTTGTAACGTTCTCAACTAGTCTTGATTGATCTTTGTTGGCAATAGAGTAAACGCCATCATAAAGAAGTGAAGATCTAAATCCTCTGTCTCCAATTGAAGGTATTGATGTGAATCCAGTTGATGATCCTTCATTCGTATCAAGTCCTAAAACATTTTTAAGAGAGGCCACACCGTTTGTTAATCCAGGGCCACCATTGTTAAATGGAGTTCCTCTGTCGATATCTGCGTGGTCTTTAACGTATTTGTTAACTTGTGAGCGGATAAATGTTTTGAGTAAGATCTTTTCTTTTAGCTTTGTCTCTGGATAGAGAGCATTGATCATTTTATAAGTCTGATCCCAGTTTTGAGTGACCTTTTTCATTCCTTGATAAATCGTACCAACATAAACTTCAGGATTGAAACTGTCACTTGGTGCACCTAAAACGAGATTATTCGTTCTGTGACCATTTTGATCATATTGAGCACTGCTATGACAAGCGATACAAGATAGATTGGCGATTTTGATTTTTGCCTTAATACCAAAGTTCATTTCTTTTTGAACGATTCCTGCAGGCAAGATGTCGCTCTTCCAGGCATAAACTTTATTGTCGTAAATAATATTTTCTGGATAGGTAAGTCCAGAGCGCTTAAAGACAGTTTTGTAGTCGAGTGAATTTTTTTCAATCCAGCCCTTACTTCTTCCTTCAAGGATTAAAGCAGGAAGCAGGATCTTTAAGGGAACAGCGTGAGTTTTTAGTGCTTGAGAATGGATTGAATCAAAATCGCTTTCAGCGAAAGCTTTAATTTCGGATGGAGCTTCAGATGAAAGACCAGCGTGCGCAGAATTATTTAAGCATAATCCGCTCAACGCTAAGGCGAGGTGAAGAATAAATAGTTTTTTCATCTGCTACTTTCCCGAAACGTAATACATTTAGGCAGATTGTAGCATCTGAAGGTTTTAGTTTGTTTAAGATGTTGAGTGACCCTGTAAAATCTACTAAAGCGGATAAAGGACAGACACTTATGCCCAGGGAAGTGAGAGTCAACCAGAAGCGAATAAAGGCCCTTCCCATCTCAATAGAATTCAACTCTTGAGAGGCAAAAATAACGAAAATCCCCTGGGCCGACCTGATTTGAGGGGCTTCGGTGATGAGGACTTTTTCCATTTTTAGCAGAGAGAGAAGCTTAAAAAAGGGGACGTTAAAAAGGAGATTTCCCATGACCGCCTCGGGTTTTCCAAGGGCAAGGGACTTATAATTGAGTCCATCTTCATTGAAGGAAGGGTGCTTTTCACTAAAGCGCAGCCAGTGGACGAGCTCTTTAAAATAGCCTGGATTTTTATTGATGTGAGCAGAACTCTCATCATAAATCTGGGCCCATTTTTTCATTTCATCTTTTCCAGTTATCCATTGAACCTGAAGTCCTGGGATATGGATTTTTTTGAGAGATTCAATATCTATTGGTTGATCGTCAGAGAAAATACCTCGATAACTTTTTCTTTTTGAAATGAATTGAAATAATGGATCTGTTTCAACTGCAGAAATACTTACATTAAACCTGAAGCGCGATTCAAGTGTTCCTATTTTTTCCGATGCAAGAGGTGAGCTCGTTAGTTGAAATCCATTATGTCTTAAAAACATCGAACATAGCTCGATGAAAGCACCTAAGCTAACATCGTTATCATGAAGTCTTGGATCTCCAACGTGCAGTCTTCTCTCTGTCGATTGAAAGAGATCAAAGCCGTTTTCAGTGAAACGAATTTTCCAAGGCTGCACATTGTGGACACTCGGAGCTTTGCTTGCAGTTGCGGCCATTTCGGTAAATAGGGCCTGATTCCAATTCATATGTTTCCTATAGCTTTCTTCTAAATAGATTTAAGCGGTGAAGAACTTTTGCAGAGATGATTTCCATTTGTCTTAAACTCGACTTATTCACATCGGCAATCCAGGTAATTCCTAGTGTTTTGTATTTTTTCTTTTTCAAGTTGGTAACCACTCTTTTTAGAATGGCCTGGTTGATACCTTTTCCATGAAAGTCGGGAGAGACTGAATAGAAAATAATAACCGCTCTCGTATTAAAAAATTTGAACCAGATAAATTTTAGGAAGAACATTAACCCCATTTTAGATTTCACAGAGTGAAGTAAGGGATTCAAATCCGGGATACAGATAATAACGCCTACAGGACGTCCCTTGTGATAAGCAAGTATTGTTAATCCCGGATCAATGACAAGCATTAAGTCTTTTGCCTGGAATTCAAATTCTTCAACCGTAATAGCTGTAAAAAAGGGGTTTTGATCAAAACCTTCATTCAAGACACGACAGCCATCTTCCATGAATTTCTTAATTCCAAAATATCCGACTTCCTTAAATTCATAGTCAGGATCATTTTCGATCAGTTTGATTTTTTCTTTCTCAAACTGTTTCATGTCAATGTCATCTATTCGCGATTCAGATGTGACCATCGGAAAGAAATCATCAAACCCCATTTGTTTTAAAAGAGTAGGAAGATAGTCAGGAGTGTAAACTTGATCTGAGTAAGGAAAATTTTCAAAACCTTCGACCATAACACCGATCTGTTGCATAAAGGTGAAATTGATATTTCCGACAACCTCATCATGTCCTTTGGCCTTTGCCCAATTTACGACGTGATCCATGAGAGCTTTAGCAACGTCAATGCGATTGATACAATCAAAATACCCAAAGTAGGCCCAGTTGTGGCCGTGCTTTTTATTGGAGTCTTCATGAACAACGGCAACGATTCTTCCAATCGCTAATCCATTTTCATGAGCAGTAAAGTAAGTGAAGTTATCTCCCTTCCTAAAAAGAGGATTTGAGGTGCTTAAAAAACGTTTAATATCATCTTTAAAAAGCGATACAAAATGCCCATCTTTGTAGATGTTAAAAGGGACTTCGAAAAATGAATCAATATCTTTTTCTTTAATTGTGATCATTCTCAATCCTTAATCTTTAAAGCGAGTGCTTGAATGAGATTGATCTCTTTATCCAGTTTGCTTTTTGGGGCCATATTCGGCCATTTAAAAAGAATCATGATAAAGTCATCGCCAATAGTTTTTGAAAAGATACAGGCATTACAGTCAAAATCTTCATAGATATGAAGAAGTTCATCTCGAGTGTCGTTATTGATTTTAAGTTTGTATAGCTGCCCTTTGAAGTGCAATCCTTTTTGCTCAAATGCCTGGAGAATTCGTTCAGAACGATAATGAGCAAGATCATTTTTTGTGAGAATAAAAAATGTATCGTTGCTAAGTTCCTTTTTAATGGAATCTATTTTGAAGTTACCAGATGTGAAGGCATCAATGACTTTGTAGGCCATGTCTTTGGCCTTTTTAGAATAGCTGTCTCTGGAATAAATGAGAATGTCGGAAAACATTCTTAGCATGATAAAAATGATGAAAACGTGAAAGTAATATTGATAGATATTAAATAACCAGCAAAGCACAAAGGCCGAGAAGATATTAAAACATAATAAGTAAATTAAGCGTGAGAACCCACCTTTGATATCTATGTTCTCCCAAATCTTAACCAGGGCATAAAGGAAAAAAAGTATCCCGAAGGCACCAAAGCGAATGGTGTCCCATCCAAAAACCTTTTTGAAGTCTGTCACGATGAGTGGACAGATCAAAATCATAATGACCATATTGATCTTTAGTAGTGACTCTTCTGATGGAAGAAGGTTTAGGTTTTTATTTGTAAGAATTACAGTGAATATTGAAATCATCGTTATAACATAAGTCGACATCAGCGCCATTAGTGCATATTTATCAATGCCGAAAATGAGGAAGGCGAATATCAGAAAGACAGTTGAGAGGCCGGAGAATAATTTCAAGGGAAGAGGGAGGTGTCGTCTAATTAAGAGCTCAATAAGAAGAAATAAGGCCAATGGAATGATAGATGAAACAATGAGAATGAAGATTTCTACAGATGGACCTAGATTGAGAATGTAGTTTATACCTCTCGACAAGCACAAGGTCGCAAGAGTCCCCAGAAGAAAAAGAAGTCTTTTTCTAAGACCACCATTTTTTTCCACCACGTTCATAAAGACAGCGTAATAAATCAGCGCCAAGGCGGTAATGATATTTATTGCACCATCAAATTTTTGTGAAAATTCAATCATTATTCAGACTGCCATTTGTTTAGGTAGTATTTAACTAATAATTTTTTTATATGATAAATCGGGCCGAATCCTTTTTTCGTGACTTTCCCATAAGGATCTAGAAAAAAACCATGATAGTTGGTGGCCTTCTTGTTAATGGTAAGAAATAAAACTTGATAGGCCATAAGGCATCCGGTTCCAATAACCATTGGAGCAAGAGACATACGTGATCTTTTTCCCGCAATCATTTCCAGTGCAATACTTAAATGAATATGCTCCAGAGAGTTGGAATTAGTCATGACATATTGAGTTTCTTTATTCTTGTAATCTTGAATGAGGGCATTGTCAGATGCATCTATATTCTCTTTTCCTGTCCATCTCATTAATGGAGTCGGTTCACCTGCGCGGGTAACGTAAACTGAAGGAACAGAGGCGGTATAGGCATCAATAATCGTTGTTCCTGTTTTTCTGGCAGCATTGTAAAGAATATTGCTGGCAACAATGTCGTCGCATCCATTAATGATGATCTTATACTCGCGGCAGATATCATCAACTTTATTAAGCCAATCATGACCCCAGTTTTTAACTTCAACTTCAGGATTGATCTTTTTAACTTGATCTATACATGCGAGTGCTTTATCAGTTCCAATATAATCAGTATTGCAAAACAGCTGACGGTTGATATTAGAGTCTTCAAAAACATCAATGTCAGCAATACCAAGTCGAAGATAGCCCATTCTGACTAAATTCATCATGGCCGCTCCACCCATACCACCAACACCAACAATAAAGACATTTTGGTTTTTAATCTTATCTTGTTCGGCTTCATCGACGAAGCCAATGTTGCGCTGAAAAGTATTTTTATAATTCATTTTTTCCATGGCCTCAAATCTCCAAGTGCAGTTTTATCATCTAGCCATAAAAGCACTGGCGAAAAAATAGATTGGATCGAAATAAAAAAGAGGGAAACAGCAATCGCAAAAAATGATTTTTTAGGAACAGATTTCAAAAGGAAATTTTTTGTCATGTTAAGATTCATCTGCCCAATTTGAATGAAATCATCTCCACGGTCATAGTCGAGATGGTTTTTGCAAAAGTCATTATAAGTGGGGTCTCGATGCGGTTGAGCTTCTGAAAACTTTTTCTTTAAGTGATCAGAGCCTCCTGTATAAGAATTCTGAATAATAAATTTCTCATAATCGAAAGTAGCATCCGGCCCAACGCCGAATACGTGGCGTTTAGACTCCATAATTTGCCTCACCAGCCATTGGTGAATAAAGGGAGGCTGACCAATATTGGAAGGAGTCGGGTAGACGTTTTCAAAGGACTGAGAGACTTTTCCGATGATGGCCGGAACTTGGGTAACGTTACTGACCCAGACTGGCTTAAGTCTGTTTCTTACAAATAAGATGATGGTCGTAAGTCCATAAAGAATCCATGATAGCCCACCTTCGCGAACATCTGGATCAATGACGACTAAACCTAAATGCAATAGCTCTTCTTCTTTGCCCTTAAGATTTAAATTAATCCAGGTTAATGAATTGAAGGCGATTGGTTTATTGTCTTCGAGTCTATAGATAACGGTGATTATACAACTTTTAAAAGCATCGCTTGATTCTGAGAAAATTCCGTAATTCAGATTTTCTTTCGGAAGGGATTTTTTAACGATTCCTTTAAGATCTTTACGTAGCTCTGAAAGTTCCTTTTCTTCAAGACAATAGGCCGGTCTTTCGATGACACGAACTTTTACATTTAAACCCTTGTCTAGATAAGACCAGTTTAAATAAGGGGCGAATAATATTTTATAAATATTGTGCAGTTATAGCTTCCTGGTTAGTGCAGTAAACTTGTCGGCTATTTAGGGATGAAAGTTGAATTATTATGAGCTGTCTAAAAAATAAACAGCTCATAGGTGAAAAGTGACTACGCTACGGTCACTGGTGAAGCTTTTTAGGCCCTTTGCAATTGCATTTTCTGAAACCTCTTCTTAACATTGCTAGAAATATCCTCATTCAGGATTTAAAAAACTTTTATGAGACTTGAACCTCATTTTAAAGTGTACATTCTTATCTAGTTGAGCTGACTAAAAATAATTACTTTTTTGTTAACTCTGTATGAAGCTTTAAAGCGATATTTCCAGCTTCGGATCTGACAAGATAAGCAGGTTTTTCAACTGAGCCATTGCGCTTAATTCTAGAGCCTTTGATTTCTTTTTCTATAGGAGCGAAGTGAACTTCTTCAACTTGTCCATGAACGACACCGCCGGCCCATTTCCAGCTAATTTTCTCGCCAATCTTAAACGGTTCCATTTTATTCATTAATCTACCCATGAGTATTTAAATTCAACATTCTCTTTGTATTGAAGCATCTCAAGCACTTCCTTCAAACTTTCTTTCTGCGGATTAAGCCAACTATCAATAAACTCTTCTTTCAAAAAAATAGGGCATCGATCATGACCCATGATTTCGATTTCAGGGGGAGGATCGTCAGTAATAATAGCAAATGATTTAAAAGAAAGACTACCATCTTTTGAAACCCATTCGTCCCACAAACACGGTGCCCACATAATCTCACGCTGATCAGGATAGAAACTAATGAGTTTGGCCTTTTGATCCGGGCCCGGAACCCATTCATAAAATTTTACAAAGGGAACGATCCCATGATTTCTCATAAAAAGTGGCTGCCAGGTTTTTCTTTCTAAAAGAGAGTCGAGGCGAGCATTGTAAAGATTAAACTTTGTAGGAACTTCTTCTTTTGATCCCCATGGCCTTACTCTATATCTCATTTCTTCAATGATACGAGATTCATTTTTATCTACAATAACTGAGGTGAAGTAGTTGGGAAAAACTTTGCCATCTTCGGCGGGGTGTTTAAAGTGTTCTACCTTCTTCTTTGAGTGCTTTAATCCTAAGAGTTGCTCGAAGGCCTCTTGGTGCATTTCTTTTTGGGCCATAAACAGTTTTTGAATGGATTTACTATTCTCAGCTGATAATTGGGCGCCAAAGTAATTGGATAACTTGCTAATATTTTTATCGACGGCGATTGAAAAGCACACTTAAGAACTCCTGATTCCGTATGGATCAACTCATTTTAGGCCCTAATTCACTCCTAAGTAAAATGAACTTTTAGAAGCTGTCTTTAAGGGGCTTTCAATGGTAGTATCCCTCAAAATTGAAGAGGAAGCCTAATGAAGAAAGTAAAAGTTCAGTTCGTAAAGTACGACATGACAAAAACAAAAAACCGTAACCGCAAAGACATGCTGGTAGATAATCAAAGTGAAGACGCTGTCATCACTCAACTTGAGAGAATTCACAAAGGTGAAGAAGTTGTGAAGATTCACGAAATCGTTTGGGATGAAAAACAGATTAAGGAAGTGATTCGTCGTGAGAAAATTGACCAGAGACTTATGTTCACAGGAAAAGTGAAATTTTTTGATATTGAGAAAGGATTTGGATTTATCGCTCCTGATGAAGAGATGGATGATTTATTTTTCCATAAGTCTGCGTGTGTGGATGGAGTGCCTTATGATAAGGACATTGTGGAGTTTAAGATTAGCGAAGGGCCGAAAGGGTTGTGCGCTATTCATATTAGGATTATTGAGTCAGGACAAGGATAAAATAAGAAACCACCGGAAGGTGGTTTTTTTTTGACGCAAGTTAACTGGTCATTTTACTCTCAGAATGTTATCAATTTACCCAGAGGTAATAATGCAAAAATTGATTCTATTTTTAGTCGCTGGTTTAATGTTGTCTTTCAATGCTTTTTCACAAGAAGAAGTTCTTTCTGTAACTG
>JBEIPV010000143.1:0-6720 GCA_040376855.1 Bacteriovorax sp. | reverse complement strand
TGAAAAGTTTAATCTGCTGATGGAAAAAATGCTTAGCGAGAAATTTGCTGAAACTCCCATGAAAGATTCTTTTCAGGTCACGATTGATAAAAAAGACTTTTATGAATCAAAGACAGCAATGAGGGCGGTATTTTTTAGAGATTTTGATCGTCTCTTTAAGCAGGTTAAAACTGAAGAGTTTGTAAATTGTGAAGGAACTAAGAAAAAGTAAAAAAAAATATGAGCTGACTACTTAGTCAGCTCATGAAGTATTTTAAGGAAATTGTGATTTAAGTCTGTGTGTGTGCCAATATTTTCAATAAACAAATCGGCCTTCTTTTTCTTTTCTTCAATATCCATCTGCTTACTCAAAATAGTCTCAGCAAGTTCAATGCTGATATTATCTCTTTTTACTAATCGCTCTAACTGAATCGAACGAGGCGAGTAAGCACAAACCGAAACATCAGTCTTAGAATGCAGTCCTTTCTCAAACAAAAGCGGAACATCGTAAACAATATACTCATGCGGCCCAAACTCGCTATAAGCCTCTTTAAACGCCGCCGGCATCTGAGCGTAAATAAACGTCTCAAGCTTCGCCTGATTCTGAGGAGTCTTAAAAGCAAGCTCTCTCAACGTTTTAAAGTGAATCGTCTCATCAATAATCGCTTCAAGAAAATGCTTTTCAACAAAATCAAAAGACTCTTTTTTAAGATAGATATTCTTCACCAATCGATCAGCATCAATAACCGGAATGTTCTCATCCCTAAACATCTGAGCAATCGTTGTCTTTCCAGTGGCAATACCACCGGTCAGTCCCACGATAGGAACTGGAATATTATAAAGTCTTGTCGACGGATCTTTAGTGATCCACTTACTTGCGAGCTTTTTCATCTACCTTAGCTTGGTTCCAGTAAACATCCATTTGTTCCTGGTTCATGTTCTCAAGTTTCGCGCCTTTTTTCTCCATCAAATCTTCCATTGCATGGAAGCGTCTTAGGAATTTTTTATTGGCAGCATGTAGAGCAGCATCAGCGTCCATATCAAGGTGACGAGCTAGTTGAGCGATAGAAAACAATAAGTCTCCCATTTCTTCAAAAACAGCGTCGCGATTGATCGCTCTGTGTGGAGTTAGTTCTTCTTTAAGTTCCTGCCACTCTTCTTCAACTTTGTAGGCCACTTGTGTGTAGTCATCCCAATCAAATTTGATCTCGTTTGTTTTCTGACCGATTTTTGCGGCAGAAAGAAGTGAAGGAGCATTTAAAACTGATTTTTTAATTCTATGGTGAGTAGCTTCGCCTGCTTCTCTCAACTTTTCTTCTGCTTTAATTTTTTCCCAGTTTAGTACAACTTGATCAGCAGTCGTTGCCAGGTTTTTGTTTTCAAAAACGTGCGGGTGGCGGCGGATAAGTTTTTCAGTTAAAACTTTTGAAATAGACTCGATGTCGAATTGATTTTTCTCAGAGCCCAGTTGAGCGTGAAGTAAAACCTGCATTAAAACGTCGCCGATTTCTTCTTCCATTTTCTTTGGGTTCTTTTCTTCAACGGCCTCGACAAATTCATAAGACTCTTCAAGAAGATATTTAAGCAAACTTTCGTGTGTTTGTTTTAAATCCCATGGACAGCCATCCACTGGGTGACGAAGAGCTGCGATGACATCTTTTAGTTGTTCAAAATTACTTTTATTCATTTGCGGCACCTGTTAATTTTTGTTACCTTTTTAGAAAGGATAAAGACAATGAAACTTCTAATATTTTACCAGAATAGTGGATTAAAGAAAGACACTAGTAAAGGTATGGAGAGCGTGATTTCTGCTCTACAGACGGTTCTGGCAAAAAACCTAACTAAAAACCCTCATTTCGCAGGTGTCAAAGAGGTCAGTATGACTATGACTCTTTGTGGAAGAACCAAAATCAGAACTTTGAACAAACAATACCGTCAAAAAGATTATGTGACGGACGTTCTGTCATTTCCTATTTATGACAATCTTCGTCCAGATAAGAAGCCTAAGGGAAAAAATCTTTCGCAGATGGACTTAGGTGATTTGGTTATTTGTAAAGAAAAAGCATTGTCCCAGGCCCGTGAGTTTGAGATAACTTACGAACAAGAAGTTGTTCACCTGGCCGTTCATGGTTTTTTACACCTGATTGGCTTTGATCATGAGGTTTCTCCAAAAGAAGAGAAGATCATGGAAGCTCATGAAAACGAGCTGGTGGGACAAGTTTACAAAGTACTTAAAAAGAAAAATACATAAGAAGACATAAAAATGAATGAGCAAATTAAAATCGAACTCAATGAAAAGCGTCTGAGCATTAAATCATTCGCAGACAAGCTAGACCTTCTACGGAGGTCGCTTTGAAATTGAGAAAAAGCAAGGTCGCTTAGAGGAAATCACTCGCATTGAAGCGATGGACGGATTCTGGGATGACGCTCCTAATGCCGCAAAAATTCAAAAAGAAAAATCAGTCCTTGATGAAGTTGTAAAAACTTATCTTCACTTAAAACAATTGTACGATGACTTCGATGTGCTTTGGGAATTTGCCAGCACGGAAAATGATGAATCATCTGCTGTTGAGGCGATTGAATCATATAAAAACTTCCTGGTTGAGTTCAACCTTGCTGAACAAAAAGTTCTGCTTTCAGGTGAGCTTGATCCCAATAATGCCATCGTCACAGTGAACTCTGGGGCCGGTGGAACAGAGTCTTGCGATTGGGCCTACATGATCATGAGAATGATTATCCGTTGGGCAGAATCTAAAAAATTCAAAGTGCAAATCTTAGATACTCAGGAAGGGGATTCTGCAGGGATTAAATCGGCAACGATCACTATCACTGGGAATTACGCCTTTGGACTTCTAAAATCAGAATCAGGTGTACATAGACTGGTTCGTCTTTCGCCATTTGACTCTGCAGGAAGACGCCACACTTCGTTTGCTTCACTTTTCGTTTCAGCTGAGATCGACGATACAGTTGAAATCGATATTCAAGATAAAGACTTAAGAATTGACGTTTACCGCTCTGGTGGATCAGGTGGGCAGTCGGTTAACACCACTGACTCTGCTGTTCGTATCACGCACATTCCAACGAACACGGTTGTTGTTTGTCAGAACGAGCGATCACAGCTGCAAAACAAGGCCCAGGCCATGAAAGTTCTTCGTTCTCGTCTTTATGAACTAGAGATGGAAAAAAGAAGAGCAAAAGAAGCGGAACTTGAAGCTTCTAAAAAAGATATCGCTTGGGGAGCACAGATTAGATCATACGTGCTTCACCCTTATAAATTAGTAAAAGACCACCGCACGGACTTTGAATCATCACAAGCTGAAAAAGTTCTCGAAGGAGACCTGGATAGCTTTATCGACGCCTATTTAAGATGGGTGGTCGAAGAGGAAACAAAGCGTGAAGCCCACTAATAACTTTCGCATTTTTTTAACGTTATTCTTAGACGTCACCACTAAAAAATTCTTAATTGGTGTGTGGGTTGGTTTAGCGTTTTCTATTGCAGTTATTTTATCGACGGTCGGGATTATGGATGGTTTCGAGCGTGCCCTTCGCCATGGATTGAAAAAATCTTCTGGTGATATCACTATGAAGTACGCCAATGGTTTTTTCACAGTTAATGAACGCCTAAAAAATGAATTAAAAGAAGCGAATGTTAAAGATTACTCGCCCATGGTTGAAACAGAAAGTTTTCTGATTTTCAATGATGAATCCCGCGGGGTTCAGATCAAAGCGATTAGTCCAGAGTATGGTAAAATCGTAGGCATCCCTCTGGATCTTCCATCTCATTCGGTGGGGATTGGTTCAGAAATCGCCCGCATTAACAAAGTGGGCATTGGTGATGAAATCGTCCTGGCCTTTGGCAAAGGCGGTGATGAATTTAAAAACATGCCGACCCTTAAGCGCTTTAAAGTAGCTCAAATTATCCATCACGGAGTTTTCCAAAAAGACGCTCGTATTGTCTATGCCAGACTGGATGAAATTCAGTCGCTGATGGCACTGGCCAATAGAGTGAACATTATTGCTTTTAATATCGACCGCACAAATTTACATTCAGGAAATGACTTGCAAGCAATTGAGTCAAGACTGACTGATTTAAGAATGCGTTTTGAACCAGAGTTTTACTTCAAGCCTTATTGGCGTGAGTACGGTTCACTGATTGAAGCTGTTCAGGCAGAAAAAGTTTTAATCAGTTTAATCCTGCAGCTTATCGTTGTGATCTCGGTCTTCAACGTTTTAGCTTTCATTTATTTTATCAATGAAAAAAAATCAAAAGAACTCTTTTTGTTTAAGGCCCTAGGCCTTTCAAGAAGAAGTATGAATAACCTTTGGATAAAGCTGGTGATCTTGATTTGGGTGGCCTCTTCAGTTCTCGCTGTCGTGTTTGTTCAGCTCTTTAGATTTATGCTTTTAAAGCTGCCCTTTTTTGAATTACCGGCAGAAGTTTATCATATGCCACGAATTGATATTTATTTATCGGCCTATGATTACCTGATGGTTTTTGCTCTCGCTTTACTTTGGATGCTACTAATTACTTACTATCTTCTGAGAAAACTTAGAAATAAGAGTTTACTTGAAGGACTTCGCCAGGAATTTGCATGAGTTCAAACGTTATTATTAAAATTGAAAATGTTAAGAAGACTTATACTAAATCCCACGCCCTTCGCGGTGTAACGTTTTCTATGAATGCTGGAGAAGAGTATTTAATCCGCGGAGCCTCTGGTTCTGGAAAATCAACTCTGCTTTATTTACTAGGTGGACTTGACCGCCCGACTGAAGGGAAAGTGATCGTTAACCAAAAAAACCTGGTTGAACTATCGGATGAAGACCTAGCTTTATACCGCAACCGTTATGTTGGTTTCGTTTTCCAGTTTCACTTTCTACTTTCTTCAATGAACTGCATGGACAATATTTTACTTCCAGGAAGACTGGGGGGACTTGAAAGTGAGGAAGTTGTGGCGAGAGCAAAACAACTGGCCAAACTTTTAAATGTTGAACACTGCCTGGAAAAGTATCCGTATGAGTTATCAGGCGGAGAGCAGCAGAGAATCAATATCATTCGCGCATTGTCATTAAAACCAAAACTACTTCTTTGCGACGAGCCAACTGGAAATCTTGATTCGGAGAATTCACAAAAAGTTATTCAGCTTTTAAGATCTCTCGCTAAGGAATTTGGGGCCACACTCGTTGTTGTCACTCACGACCCACAAATTGCACAGAGTTTTACCAATCAATTAGTCATGAAAGACGGACTGCTAATAACGCAATGAGCTTGGATAAAGTTCTTTGCACCATCAGCTTTTCTTGTTACTTTTAATGCCTTAGTTTTTTAATCGGACACTGGAGAGTTATGTCTCTGAGATTTATCTCTTTATTCATTTTTTCAATCTTCACTCTAGTGAATTCTTCTGCGTTTTCGGCCGATGATATCGGTGCGCGCGTAGACTTATTTAAAATCGATCGCATTGATGTTGTCGGTAATAAAAAAGTAGAAAAAGAAGCTATCTTAGAAAAAATCGGATCAAAACCTGGAATGACGTTAGATAACTTTTTATTGAAAAAAGATTTAGAAAAAATCTACTCAATGAAATACTTTGAAAATGTTGAGGCCCACCAGGAAACTCAAAACGGTCTGAATATTCTTCAATTCAAACTAAAAGAAAAACCCATCATCACTAAGATCACTTTCGAAGGAAATGACGGTTTATCAGACGACGATCTTAAAGGTCAGGTGAAGTCTAAAGTTTTTACCATTTTAGATACAACGACAATCAAGACTGACGTTCAAGCACTTTTAAAATTCTACGAAGAAAAAGGATACTTCCTGGCCTCTGTAGATTTCCAGGAAAAGAAGCTTAACGAAGAAAACATCGAACTTATCTTCAACATCAAAGAATTTGATAAAGTTAAAGTTAAGAAGATCAACTTCCTGGGTAACATCGCTTTCAAAGATGAAGAGCTAAAGAGCATTCTTCAAACTCAAGAAGACACACTATTTTCTTTCCTATCAGGATCAGGGAACTTCAAAGAAGTGAACTTCCAAAATGATATCGAAAGAATGAAGTATTTCTACCGCATGAAGGGTTACCTTCAAATTAATATCGGAACACCGGAGATTACTGTCTCTGAAGATAAAAAATGGGTTTTCATCACAATGAAAATTCAAGAAGGTCCTCAGTTCACAGTTAACAAGATCACTTTCCAGGGCGAAGTGCTTTTCCCTGAAAATGAACTCCATGAAAAAATGGTTCTGAAAGAAAATGAAACTTACTCTGAAGAGTCGCTAAGAAAAGACATTCAGCTTCTAACGGAAATGTATCAGGATGAAGGGTATGCGTTTGCCAACGTTATCAGAAACCTGAATGTTGTTCCGGGCGAAAATAAAGTTGATGTAGAGTTCTCATTCGAAAAAGGTAAGATCGCTTACTTTGGACGTATCAGAATTAAAGGAAACCCGAAATCACGCGATAAAGTTATCCGTCGTGAAATCACAATTAAAGAAGGCCAGAAATTCAACGGAACAGATCTTCGTCAATCGAAAGAAAACGTTCAACGCCTTGGTTTCTATGAGCCGGACTCAATCGTATTCAATACTGTTTCTCCAAAAGATAAAGAAGATGTTTTAGATGTTGAAGTTTCTGTAAAAGAAAAAAACACTGGGCAGATCTCTCTTGGTGCTGGTTATTCAACGGCAACGGGTGGATTCTTCCAGGCCTCTATCACTCAGTCTAACTTTAGAGGAAAAGG
>JBEIPV010000157.1:0-6203 GCA_040376855.1 Bacteriovorax sp. | reverse complement strand
TTTGCCTTCTTGCCTGATTTTCTTCGTCACTTCATAACCATTCATAACCGGCATTTGAATATCCATCAGGATAATATCAAAATCGTTTTCCATGGCCTGATTGATTCCTTCGTAAGGATCACTAATCGTTGTGACAATAGCGCCGACATCATTCAAGATGACTTTGGCCAGAGTGAGGTTATCTTCCAGGTCATCAATGACCAGAATTTTAAGATTGTGCAGGGCCATTTTATCGGCGAATATTTCGACCGGTTTATAAAAATGAGATTTTGCTTCTTTGAAAAATTTAGCATCAGTTGAAACATCAACTTTAACAGTTGCAATAAAGGTACTGCCAACGCCGACCTGGCTTTGTTGAAGATAAAATTCACCTTGCATTTCTTCACAGAGGCGTTTGGTTAGAATTAATCCCAATCCCGTACCTCCATATTTTCTCGTGGTAGAAACATCGGCCTGAGTGAAGGCCTGGAATAATTGAGAGGCCTGGTGTTCTGAAATTCCGACACCTGTATCAATGATGGCAAAGCGCAGACGGGAATTCATATAACTGACTTGTAATGTAACAGTTCCCTTGAGAGTGAACTTGATGGCATTTCCAATAGCGTTCATAAGGATCTGTTTAATTCTGGTTGGATCAGAATTCATCACTTCAGGAAGTTCTGTTATCGTTTGGATTTGGAATTTAATCCCATTTTCCTGTGCTCTGAATTCCATTAGAGAAGAGACATCTGCTAATAGTTGAGTGAGATTGAAATCAATTTTTTCAATCATCAATTTTCCGGCCTCAACTTTAGAGAGATCTAAAATATCATCGATAATTCGAAGCAGCTGTTCAGAGTTTCTTTCGGCGATAGAAATATATTTATTCAATTCAGCAATATCAAGATTAGGATTTCTCATAAGATTTAAAAATCCCATGATTGACCCCAATGGCGTTCTGATCTCGTGGCTCATGTTCGCCAGGAAAGCACTCTTAGCACTATTGGCACTTTCAGCGAGCTGTTTAGAAGATTTAACTTCATCGACAACCGATTCAAGTTTTTGTGAAAGGATTTTTTGCTCGTGGATATCTGTGTTAGTTCCAATCCACTTGATGATTTTTCCAAACTCATCGTGCATTGGTTGAGCTCTGGCCAAAAACCAGCGGAATGATCCATCTCTTCCTTTTATGCGATACTCGGCCTGATAAGGAACACCTGTCATCAGCGAGTTTATCCATATTTTTGTGACACGATCAAGGTCTTCAGGATGATGAACACATTTCCATTCCCAACCCATGCCTTCTTCGGCAGTAAGGCCAGTGTAAGTATACCAGCGTTCATTTAAATACGTGATATCTCCATTGGGAGCGGCCGTAAAAATAATTTGCGGCATGACTTCAGTCAGTGTCCTGGATTCAATTTCACTTTCTTGAATTTTCTTTCGAGCGCGTACTTTTTCAGTGACGTTCGTCGCAAAAATATAAATTCCATAGGGAAGACCGTCAGGAGAATTCATTCTTTTATAAGTAATGTCTACATATTGAGGAAGACTGAATGGTCCATCATTCGACAGAATACTCTTCATCTCCTTAACTGAATAAGACACGCCAGTGTTAAAAACTTCTCTCATTTTTTCCAGAAGGTCAGAGCGCTGGATAAATTCGGGAATGGCATGGGTGAGCGTTTGGCCTAGAAGTTCACGGTCATGAAAAATATTAGCAAATTCCGTATTCACTCTTTCAAAAATAAAGTTAGGACCTTTTAAAATGGCCATCGCAGCAGGTGCGCCGTGAAAGAGTGTTTCAAATTTTTGTCTTTCTAGTTCAACAGTTGAATGGGCCGTTGACAGTTCATCAGACAAAGTCATTTGTTCTTCAGTATTAGTGCATGTGCCATACCAGCGTTTCACTAGTCCATTGCTATCAATATCGGCACGTCCACGGGTTAAATGCCATTCATAAATACCGTCTTTTCTTTTTAAACGATGCTCAACTTCAAAGGGGATTCCAGTTTCCACCGAAACTCTCCAAAGTCTAAGAGTGCGGTCTAAATCTTCCGGATGAATATAATAGGCCCACTTATTAGTTTCAGTTTCACCAGTAAATTCTAGCCATCTTGAATTTAAATAATAACAATTCCCATTGCTATCGGCCTTCCAGACAATTTGTGGCATATTATCTGCGAGAGTTTTCATTCGAAGAAAATTTTCTTGGGCCACATTTTTGGCCAGCACTTGATCAGTGACTTCAATTGAGACTTGCATAATACTCGTGACAATTTTATGTGAATCAAAAATCGGTTGAAAGGTGATATCAAAATAACTTGTTTTAGTTGCACCATGGGCAAGTGTAATTAAGATAGGCATCTCTTTACCGTTAAAAGTTTTTCCGGTTTTATAGACGCTGTTTAAAATGTCGAAAAATTTTTGGTCAGCAAATTCAGGAATCACATCGACTGCATCTCTGCCAACATAATCCCTTTCACCCATAAATGACTTATACTGATCATTGACCATCACAAAGCGATGAGTAGGCCCTGAAAAGATACAAATTCCCACAGGTGTCTTGTCGAAATAGTTTATTAAACTATCGCGTTCAGATTGAATGTCATGGTTAGGATTGGAAAGCATTAGTTACCTGGGTGTTTCTATTGGACAAAAGTATAGCTATATTTTGTTTAAAGATGCCAACTAATAAGTGGTCTTTTTGCCTCGGAAGCTGGAATTTTGGCCAGTCTTGAGGATGTTTATATGTATTTACAGTCGCTTGACTTAGGCTTGAGTGTTGCAATTGGTAAAAGGGCAGAAGCGCCCTCGAGAGTGCTCATTGCTATAAACTATCGGTGTATCATTCCAATTGATTTTATCGAATAACGGTTTAGTGCGATTATATCTGTAGATCAGAAGTGATCGGAGGATGAATGGAAGGATTGATACTTGGATTAATTGGTGGTGGCGTATCAGGACTAGCAACGACAATAGGTGCAGTTCCGATTCTCATGAACAATTCTAAAATAGGAAAGTTTTTAAATAAGGTCAATATGGATTTTGTTATTGGTCTTATGCTTTCAGCAGCGGCCTTTTCTTTGATCTGGCCTGCTTATCAAAAAGTTTATACGGCCAGTGCGATTGATGAAAGAAAATGGCAATTCTTAATGATCAGTACTGCTCTTCTAGGTGGGATTGCTTTTATTAAATCTGCTGGAAGTTTGATTGAGTATGCAATGAGAAATAACGAGAATGTGCGCAAGAATAAAAAAGCACTTCTTTTTGTTATAGCGATGATGGTCCACAATTTTCCTGAAGGGCTGGCCTCAGGTGCAACGATGACTTTACCAGGAGTAGAAGGGTACTCGCTCTTAGGAGCAATTGCTCTTCAAAACGTACCGGAAGGTTTTACGACTGCATTGAGCTTTATTACTCTAGGGGTAACACCTTGGATGGCCTTTTTAGGAGCATTTGTTACGGGCGTAGTTGAGCTTGGTGGCGGTCTTATTGGCGGTTACATGAGTCAGCAAATTAATGGCGTGCTTCCCGTTCTAATGGCCTTTGCCGGTGGTGCGATGATGAGCGTTGTATTGGGCGAGCTGGTCGAAAAATTAAAAGGTGAGAGCTACGGATTCTTAGTGAGACCAAGTTTTTTAAGCGGAGTGGCTTTAGTAATAATATTTAATAATTTATAGTTTTTTAACCAACTATATTAATGGGAGTTAATATGAAATCAAAAATCGACATTGGAATTGATGAAAAACACAGAGAAGAAATCGCAAAAGGGTTATCACATCTTTTGGCTGATACTTACACTCTTTATTTAAAAACTCACAACTACCACTGGAACGTAACAGGACCTATGTTTCAAACTCTTCATGTAATGTTTGAAGGGCAATACAATGAACTAGCTCTTGCGGTTGACTCAATTGCAGAACGTATCAGAGCTCTTGGTGTGAAAGCTCCAGGGACATACGCAGAGTTCTCAAAACTTTCTTCGATTAAAGAAACAACTGGTGATTTAACAGCACAACAGATGATTGCTGAGCTTGTTTCAGGACAAGAGTCAGTAGTAAGAACTGCCAGATCAATTTTCCCAATCGTTGACGAGTCTCATGATGAGCCAACGGCGGATCTTTTAACTCAAAGAATGCAACAGCATGAGAAAACTGCCTGGATGCTTAGATCGATGTTAGAAGGGTAGTCCTAAAAATGACAATTTTATAAAAAAGGCCTGCATCACGCAGGCCTTTTTATGCAATCTAGATTCTTGATTTTCTTAAAGAATGTTTAATTTGAAGCGCTTTTTGCCTCCTGTAGAGAAGTTGTATTTCAAAGTAAACTTATCCTATGAAAAAACTTATTTTATTAGTTCTCTTGTCTCTTACTTCATGTTCAAACTTTACCCGTACTCCGGCTTCCCCCGTGTCGACCGAAGTCCAAATTAAGGCAGAACAAGAAAAGGAAATTGCTGATTTCCAAATCCTTGTTGAAGAAGCTTTAGTATGGCGAGCGAAGGCCATTGAGTTTGCAACAGTCAATGAAAAGAAATTAAAAAAAGAAAACCTGACTCACGAAGATATTCAGCAGATTCAAAAAATGGCCGGGTCTTATCTTGAATTAAGAAAACGTATTTCAGAGTTTGCTTTTAAGTATCAAATGCTGGTTGATGAAGGAACCGTCATTAAGTATGTTCCAGGAGAGGGGACTTCAAAGAGTCTTAACTTCTACTATGTCGATCCACTTGATGAAACAGGAAAAGACCTGATCCTAAAAACTAAAATTTCTTTGAATGCTGCTTTAGTTTTATACGATAGTTATATGCTTGGCCTTTATCCTTATTACAAAAGTAAAAAGATGAGAAAACTGCTTAATACAGATTTTCCGGGTTACACTTTTGAATTTGATAAGATCACTGACAGCTTTTATGACATCCCTCAAAGAACAAAACTGTATATGTCGATTCAGTTGATGCAAAAAGATAGTGATTACAGAGATGCAAATAATTTAGCGGTTTCTCCTTCTGAAAAATACCTGGAACTCCTGGCAGTTCAAAGTCCTTTCTACCATTTCATGAAAGAGAAGTATAAAGCGATCGTTGATCCAAAAGGGCTTCGAGTTGTTTCGAAACGCATCTTTGACAGGTGGACGTTTGCCAGTGATCTGTTTACATACTCAACAAGTAAAGTCTTTGGGAATACTGTTGGTTTAGTGGCCTTTAGAAAAGGGCGTATGACAACACTTCCTAAGAAAGAAAAAACAGAAATTGCAAACAGCATGAAGTCCCTTGATATCCTTTTGGAAAAAACACCATTCAGATTAACAGATCAATTTATTCCTGGATTTTACGGTCACGTTGCAATCTGGGTTGGTTCAGAACAGGAGCTAAAAGATATTGGAGTATGGGATCATCCATCAGTTATTCCTTATCACAAAGATATTCAATCAGGACACTTCATTATTGAAGCTTTAAGACCAGGGGTGCAAATCAATACGCTAGAGCACTTTTTAAATATTGATGACATGCTGGTTTTAAGAGACCAAAGCTTAAATGATGATCAAAGAAAAGACTTTTTAATCCGCGCTTTTAATCAGATTGGAAAGGACTATGATTTCAACTTCGATGTGGAAACAGATAAGAAGATTGTTTGTTCTGAAATCGTTTACGTTGTTTTCCACAATATTAAATGGCCAACAGAAAAGGCGATGGGACGTTATACTATTTCACCTGATAACGTAGCTTCAAAAATTTATGATGGAGTCCTGGTGCCGGTGCTGATGTATTCAGATGGTAAGAAGGTGGAAGGGGATTTAGTCAAAGCAGTTGAAGAAAAATTAAAAAAATAAAAAAGGCCCGCTTGAAGCGGGCCTTTTTTTGTTTATTTTTTAAGCAGCTCTATCTTGCTTATACTCTTCATATTCTTCAGTGTAATGTTGGGCCTCAAGTAAGCTTAATTGGAACTCCGTCCCTTGAGCTTTTTCTTCATAAACATCATATCCAACAGTAGAGCCCGAAAAGACGTCAGCTAAGCTTTTCTCATCCTTTCTGATGTAGGAAAGAGCAAAGAGGAATGACCCAGTCATAGCGCACGTAAAGTAGGCGATAGATCTTAGCATTGACTGAGTAAGTGTCAGTTCTGAGCCGTCAGCGTTTTTTACCTGTAGACCAAACAGTGTTTTCCCCATCGTGCGACCATTCGTCACAAAATAAAACAATGAAAAGTAGGCAAACGTTA